>DATNCB010000506.1:0-2814 GCA_035571715.1 Ramlibacter sp. | reverse complement strand
CAGCCTGGGCCTGACCCAGTACCTGGTGTTCCTGGCCTTGATCAGCGTGAGCCTGGGGGTGTTGAACCTGCTGCCGCTGCCGGTCTTGGACGGAGGGCACCTGATGTATTATCTTTGGGAGGCCGTTACGGGCAAGGGCGTCTCCGACGCCTGGATGGAACGCCTGCAGCGTGGGGGCGTGGCAGTGCTGCTGGCGATGATGTCGATCGCGCTGTTCAACGACGTCACCCGTCTCTTTGGTTAACCTTTTGTGGCTGCTGTCGGCATCGCTCTGGGCGGTGGGGGCGAGCCCATGATTCATGAAAAAACAACTAAAACGGTTTCGCGTGCGTACTGTTGCGGCGATAGTGGCGGTGGCATTCGTGGCCAATGCCTGGGCGGTCGAACCGTTCACCGTTCGCGACATCCGCGTCGAAGGGCTGCAGCGCGTCGAGCCAGGCACGGTGTTCGGTTCGCTGCCGTTTCGCATCGGCGACCAGTACAACGATGAAAAGGGATCGGCGGCGATCCGGGCCCTGTTCGGTCTGGGCCTGTTCAAGGACGTGCGGCTCGAAGTCAACGGCGATGTCCTGGTGGTCATCGTCGAGGAGCGACCCACGGTGGCCGACGTCGATTTCGTCGGGACCAAGGAATTCGACAAGGATGCGCTGAAGAAGGCCCTGCGCGAAATCGGCCTGACCGAGGGCCGCCCCTACGACCAGGGACTGGCGGACCGCGCCGAGCAGGAACTCAAGCGCCAATACATCAACAAGAGCCTCTACGGCGCCGAGGTCGTCACCACGGTCACGCCGATCGAGCGCAACCGGGTCAACCTGACGTTCACGGTCACCGAAGGCGAGCCGGCCCGCATCAAGGAAATCCGCATCGTCGGCAACAAGGCGTTCACCGAGTCGACGCTCAAGGGCCTGTTCGACCTGGATACGGGCGGCTTTCTCAGCTGGTACACCAAGTCGGACCGCTACTCGCGCGCCAAGCTCAATGCCGATCTGGAAGCGCTGCGGTCGTACTACCTCAGCCGCGGCTATCTCGAATTCCGCATCGACTCCACCCAGGTCGCGTTGTCGCCCAACAAGCAGGACATCACCATCACCGTGAACGTGACCGAGGGCGAGCGGTATGTGGTGGCGAGCGTCAAGCTCGAAGGCAACTACCTGGGCAAGGAAGAAGAATTCAAGTCGCTGGTCAGGATCAGGCCCGGCCAGCCGTACAACGCCGACCAGGTGGCCGAAACCACGAAAGCGTTCACCGACTACTTCGGCAACTTCGGCTACGCCTTCGCGACTGTGGAAGCGCGCCCCGAGATCGATCGCGCGAACAACCGCGTCGCGTTCGTGCTGATGGCGGAGCCTTCGCGCCGTGCCTATGTGCGGCGCGTCAATATCGCCGGCAACAACCGCACACGCGACGAAGTGATCCGCCGCGAGTTGCGCCAGTTCGAGTCGTCCTGGTACGACGCCGACAAGATCAAGCTGTCGCGCGACCGTATCGACCGTCTCGGATATTTCAAGGAAGTCAATATCGAGACCAGCGACGTGCCGGGCGCGCCCGACCAGGTCGACCTCAACATCACCGTGGCGGAAAAGCCCACCGGCAGCTTGCAGCTGGGTGCGGGCTTCTCCAGTGCGGAAAAACTGGCGCTGTCGTTCTCGATCAAGCAGGAAAACGCTTTCGGCACGGGCAACTATCTCGGCGTCGAGGTCAACACCAGCAAGTTCAACCGCACCATCGTCTTCAATTCCGTCAATCCGTATTTCACGCCCGACGGCATCTCGCGCACAGTCGATCTGTACCATCGTACGTCGCGCCCGTACGCGGACCAGGGCGGCAACTACGAGCTGGCCACCACCGGTGCGGGCCTGCGGTTCGGCGTGCCTTTCAGCGAGCTGGACACGGTTTATTTCGGCGGCGCCCTGGAGCGCACGCAGATCAAGCCCGGGACCAACATCCCGGCCGCCTACCTGGCCTATGCCGACCGGTTCGGCTTCACCAGCTCCACCATACCGCTGTCGATAGGCTGGTCACGCGACAGCCGCGACAGCGCGATCGCGCCGAACTCCGGCCGCTATCAGCGGGTGGCCGGCGAAGTTGCGGTGGTGGGCGACGCTCACTATTTCCGTACGAACTATCAGTTTCAGCAATATGTGGCGTTGAACAAGCAGTACACGCTGGCCTTCAACGGCGAGGCCGGCTGGGGCAAAGGGCTGGGTGACCGGCCGTTCCCGGTGTTCAAGAACTTCTACTCGGGCGGCCTGGGCTCGGTGCGCGGCTTCGACCAGGGCACGCTGGGACCCAAGGACGTCACCGGGTCCTCGATCGGCGGCCCGAAGAAGATCACCTTGAACACCGAAGTGATCACCCCGTTCCCGGGTGCCGGCAACGACCGTACGCTGCGCCTGTTCGGCTTCGTGGACGCCGGCAACGTCTTTGGCGAGAACGAAAAAATCCGCTTTGGCGACATGCGCGCGTCGGCCGGCGTAGGCCTTTCCTGGATCTCGCCGATCGGGCCGCTGCGGCTGGCCATCGCCCAGCCCATCCGCAAGTTCGCTGGCGATAGAATCCAGAGATTGCAATTCCAGATTGGAACGTCTTTCTAATGAAGCATCTGTCCCGTCAATGTTTGATGATCCTCTTCGGCGTGCTGGCGCTGGCCGGGGGGGCGCAGGCGGACGACTTCAGGGTCGGCTTCGTCAATACCGATCGCATCTTCCGCGAAGCCAATACGGCCAAGGCGGCGCAGGCCAAGTTGGAGCAGGAGTTTTCCAAGCGCGAGAAGGAACTCAACGACCTGGGCAATACCTTGAAGAACCTCTCCGA
>DATNCB010000505.1:0-3585 GCA_035571715.1 Ramlibacter sp. | reverse complement strand
ACGCCGCTGATCGCGCTGACGCCGATGCCGCCGCTGGCCCCGGACCGCTTGCACTGGACCGTGATCGTGCCGCAAACCACCGAGCTGATGATGAGCGCGGTGATGGACAACATGAAGTCCAAGGGCATCAAGACGGCGGGCTACATCGGCTTTTCCGACACCTGGGGCGACCTGGTCTACAACGCCGTCACTTCGCTGGCGCCGGCCGACGGCATCAAGATCGTCACCAACGAGCGCTATGCCCGTGCCGACACCAGCGTGGCCGGCCAGGTGCTGAAGATCGTTTCAGCGTCGCCGGACGCGGTGGTGGTCGGCGGCTCCGGATCGCCCGGTGCGACGCCGCAGATCGCGCTCAAGGAGCGTGGTTTCAAGGGCCCGATCTATCACAACCACGGCACGGTGAACCTGCCCTTCATCCAGACCGGCAAGAAAGCGGCCGAAGGTGCGATCGCGCCCACCGGCGCCCTGATCGTGGCCGAGGAACTGCCCGACAACTTCCCGACGAAGAAGGTCTCGGTCGATTTCGTCAAGCGCTACGAAGCCGCTTTCGGCCCCGCCAGCCGCAACGCTTTCGCCGGCTACACCTATGACGGCGTGCTGCTGCTCGATGCCGCGGCCGGTGTCGCACTGAAGAAGGCCAAACCCGGCACGCCCGAGTTCCGCGAGGCGCTGCGCGAGGCGCTGGAGAACGTCAAGAACGTGGTCGGCACGCATGGCGTCTACAACCTCACGCCGGCCAACCACAACGGCCTGGACGAGCGCGCGCGCGTGCTGGTGCAGGTGGTGAACGGCGAATGGCGGCTGATGAAGTAATGTGCACTGGGCGAGAGGCCGGCATGCCGGCCTCTTTCTTCTTTTCGCCTATCTCATTGCCCTGATTGATGAACTTCGACATCGCCCTCTTTCTGATCCAGGACGGTGTCACCACCGGCGCGATCTACGCGCTGCTGGCACTCGCCCTGCTGCTGGTATTCGCGGTCACCCGCATCATCTTCGTGCCGCAAGGCGACTTCATCTCCTATGCCGGGCTGACGCTGGGCACCCTGCAGCTCGGAGTGATGCCCGGCACGGTGTACCTATTGGTGGGCGGCGGTGCGCTGATCGCGGTGCTCGACGGCTACGCCGCCTGGCGCGAACACGCGCCGCGGCGCCTGCTGCGCATCGTGCTGGTCAACCTCGTAGTGCCGATAGCGCTGGCCCTGCTCACCGCCTGGGCGGCGCCGCGCAAGCTCGATGCCGTGTGGTTGATCGCGTTGACGATGGCCCTGGTGATACCCCTTGGGCCGATGCTGTACCGCGTCGTCTACCAGCCGCTGGCCGACGCGTCGGTGCTGGTGCTGTTCATCATCTCGATGGCCTCTCACTACGCGCTGTCGGGTCTCGCGCTCGCGCTCTTCGGTGGTGAAGGGCTGCGCACCAACCCGATTTCCGACACGAAATTCGGCCTGGGCGTGCTGCAGATCAGCGCGCAGAGCCTTTGGGTGCTTGCCGCGACCCTGCTGTGCATGGCGGCGCTGTGGGCCTTTTTCGAACGTTCGCTCACCGGCAAGGCGCTGCGGGCGACGGCGATGAACCGCATCGGCGCGCGCCTGGTCGGCATCCCCACCGCCACGGCCGGCCAGCTCGCGTTCTGGCTGGCGGCGGCGATCGGCGCGTTGTCGGGCATCCTGATTTCGCCGATCGCGACCATCTACTACGACACCGGCCTGATGATCGGGCTGAAGGGGTTCGTCGGTGCCATTCTCGGCGGCATGGCGAGCTACCCGCTGGCGGCAGTGGGCGCGGTGGTGGTCGGTTTGCTGGAGTCCTACGCCTCGTTCTGGGCCAGCCCGCTGAAGGAAACCATCGTGTTCGGCTTCCTGATCCCGGTGCTGCTGTGGCGCTCGCTCACCTCGCGGCACCCTGTGGTGGAGGACGAGGAAGAATGAGCGCGACGCATGAAGACGGACTGCCGCGCGAGAGGACCTGGATCGCAGGTTCCGCGCGCTGGTGGCTGGGCGCCCTCGCGGTGCTGGTGCTGCCGCCGTGGCTGCTGCCCGAGTTCCCGGTCACCCTGCTGAATTACATCGGGCTGGCCACGCTGGTGGCGCTCGGTTTGGTGGTGATGACGGGGGTGGCCGGCATCGTCTCGTTCGGCCAGCAAGCCTTTGTCGGCATTGCCGCCTACGCGACCGCGGCGCTCACGGTGCTGGCGGGCGGATCGCCCTGGCTCGGGCTGATTGCCAGCCTCTTGCTGGTGGCGGCCTGCGCGGCGCTGATCGGCTGGGTCACGCTGCGCCTGTCGGGGCATTACCTGTCGCTCGCCACCATCGCCTGGGGCATCGCGATCTACTACCTGTTCGGCAACCTGCCCATGCTGGGCCAGTACAGCGGTGTCGACAACGTGCCGGCGGTGTCGATTGCCGGCTGGGTCTTCGACACCGGCCGAAAATCCTACGTGCTGATCTGGATCGCCGCACTAGCCGCGCTGGTGGCGGCGCAGAACCTGCTCGACTCACGCTGCGGGCGCGCCATTCGCGCGCTGCGTTTTCGCGCGGCGATGGCCGAAAGCTGCGGTGTCGACACCGCGGCATTGAAGCAGGTGGTGTTCATCCAGGCGGCTTTATTGGCCGGCCTGGCCGGCTGGCTGCATGCGCATTTCCTGCGCTTCGTCAGCCCGCATGCCTTCAACGTCAATGCCGGCATCGACTACCTGTTCATGGCCGTGATCGGCGGCGCCAGCAGCGTCTGGGGCGCGCTGGTCGGCGCGTCGATCATGACGGTGGCCAAGGAGTGGCTGAAGGACTTGTTGCCGCAGCTGTTCCACGCCAGCGGCAACTACGAGACCATCGTGTTCGGCGTGCTGATGATCCTGCTGCTGCGGCGCACGCGCGAAGGCCTGGTGCCGGCGCTGGCGCGCTGGTGGCCGCAGTCGTGGCGGCTGGCGCGCGCGCCGCGCGGCGCACCGGCGCTGGACGCTGCGCCGATGCCGCGGCGCGAGCTGCCGGCGCTCGGCACGCCGCTGCTGCAAGTGAGCGGCCTGCACAAGCGCTTCGGCGGTCTGGTGGCAGTCAAGGAGATGTCGTTCTCGATGCGCGCCGGCGAGATCATGGGCCTCATCGGCCCCAACGGCGCCGGCAAGACCACGATGTTCAACCTGATCAGCGGTGCGCTGGAAGCCAGCGGCGGCGAGGTCCGCCTGCTGGGCGAGCGCATCGACGGGCGGCCCTCGCGCGACATCGCGCGGCGCGGCCTGGCGCGCAGCTTCCAGCATGTGCACCTGGTCTCGCGCATGTCGGTCCTGGACAACGTGGCGCTGGGCGCGCACCTGCGCGGCGCCAAGGGCACGGTCGCCGCGATGCTGCGCACCAATCGGGCCGAGGAGGCCCGCCTGCTGGCCGAGGCCGCGCGACAGATCGAGCGCATGGGGCTGGCCGCGTCCATGCACGAAAGCGCCGGCAGCCTGCCGCTGGGTCGCCAGCGCGTGGTGGAGATCGCCCGTGCGCTGGCCGCCGACCCGATGCTGTTGCTACTCGACGAGCCCGCCGCGGGGCTGCGCTATGGGGAAAAGCAGCAGCTCTCGGAACTGCTGCGGCGGCTGCGCGG
>DATNCB010000504.1:0-4664 GCA_035571715.1 Ramlibacter sp. | reverse complement strand
GCTCGATGAAGCGTCCGTCGCGGCGGGTCCGCTTGTCGGCCACCACGATATTGAAGAACGGACGGGCTTTCGCGCCGCCGCGGGAGAGTCGAATGACGACCATAATTAATCCTTGGGTGGAGGGAAAAAATTCCCTTGAGTACTTTCCAGCGTTGAGACACGCGCAATAGCCACCCGGCCAGCGACACGCTGTAGAGCCCGCAATTATAACGTCATCTATTTTTTATGATCATCATCCGCCCCGCGAGCGAGCAGGACCTGCCCGCCATCACCGCGATCTACGCCCATCACGTGCTCACCGGCACGGCCACCTTCGAGACCACTGCGCCCACCGAAGCCGAGATGGCGGCGCGCCGCGACGACGTGCTGGCCAAGGGGCTGCCTTACCTGGTCGCCGACGAGGGCGGCCATGTGCTGGGCTTCGCCTACTGCCAGTGGTTCAAGCCGCGGCCCGCCTACCGCTTCTCGGCCGAGGACTCGATCTACCTGCACCGCGAAGCCGGCGGCAAGGGGCTGGGCCGCAGCCTGCTTGCCGAGCTGACGTTCCAGGCCGAGACCGCGGGCATCCGCAAGCTGATCGCAGTGATCGGGGACTCGGCCAATGCCGCCTCGATCGGCGTGCACCGCGCGCTCGGTTTTTCGCAGGTGGGCGTATTCAAGTCCTGCGGCTGGAAATTCGGCAAGTGGCTGGACATCGTGCTGATGGAGAAATCGCTCGGCGAAGGGGACACCACCCCGCCCGAGCCCATCCCCTGATGAAGAACAAGACACTGGCCGCCTGGCTGGCCTTTCTCGGCGGCCCATTGGGCCTGCATCGCTTCTACCTGCATGGCCCGCGCGACCTCGCCGGCTGGGCCCTGCCGATTCCGACCGCACTGGGCCTGTACGGCATCGAGCGCATCCAGCGTTATGGCCTGGACGACCAGTGGAGCTGGGTGCTGGTGCCGTTCCTGGGCTTCACGATCGCAGGCTGCGCGCTGACCGCCATCGTCTACGGCCTGATGTCGCGCGAAGGATGGAACGCGCGGTTCAACCGCTCGCTGCCCGAAGACGCCATCGCCGGCGCGACGAACTGGTTCACCGTGGGCGCGATGGTGCTGTCGCTACTGACAGGCACCTCGGTGCTGATGGCCAGCATCGCCTTCAGTTTCCAGCGCTATTTCGAGTACCAGGTCGAGGAAGGCCGCAAAATCTCGCAGTAGCCTAGAAAATCTGCAGGCTGAGCCAGTAAGCGACCGCGGCGACGAACGCGCTGGCGGGAATCGTGAAAATCCAGGCCCACACGATGTTGCCGGCCACGCCCCAGCGCACGGCACTGGCCCGGCGCGCCGAGCCGACACCCACGATCGCGCCGGTGATGGTGTGGGTCGTCGACACCGGGATTCCAAGCCCGGTGGCCAGAAACAGAGTGATGGCGCCGCCGGTTTCGGCGCAGAAGCCCCCGACCGGCCGCAGCTTGGTGATCTTCTGGCCCATGGTCTTGACGATGCGCCAGCCCCCGAACATCGTCCCCAGGCCGATCGCCAGGTAGCAGCTGGCCACCACCCACATCGGAGGCGCCGTGGCGCTCGCCGCCAGGTGGCCGGTGGCGATCAGCAGCATCCAGATGATGCCGATGGTCTTTTGCGCGTCGTTGCCGCCGTGGCCCAGGCTGTAGGCGCCGGCCGAAACCAGCTGCAGGCGGCGAAACCATCGATCGACCTTGGACGGCGTCGAGCGGCGGAACAAATGCGACACCAGCAGCATCATCATCGAGCCGAGCAGGAAGCCCAGCAGCGGTGACACGAAGATGAACAGCACCGTCTTCCAGATGCCGGCCGCGATCAGGGAGCCCGCGCCGGACTTGGCCATCACGGCACCGACGATGCCGCCGATCAGCGCATGCGAAGAACTGCTGGGAATGCCGTAATACCAGGTCAGCACGTTCCAGGCGGTGGCGCCGAGCAGCGCGCCGAACACCACGTGCGTGTCGACCACGCCGGGGTCCACGATGCCCTTGCCCACTGTCGCGGCAACGCTCAGGTGAAACACGGCCAGCGCCAGCAGATTGAAGAAAGCGGCGAATACCACAGCCGTCCCCGGCTTGAGCACGCCGGTGGAAACCACCGTGGCAATCGAGTTGGCCGCGTCGTGGAATCCGTTCATGAAGTCGAACGCAAAAGCCATCGCCACCAGCAGAATCACCACCCACAGGGCGGCTTGCGCGTTTTGCACGGCCGGCCCCCGGCTTCAGGAATGCTCGAGGACGATGCCCTCGATGACGTTGGCGACGTCCTCGCACTTGTCGGTGATGCTCTCCAGCAACTGGTAGATGGCCTTGAGCTTGATCACTTCGCGCACGTCGGGCTCCTCGCGAAAGAGCTTGCTCATCGCCGAGCGCATCACGCGGTCCGCATCCGACTCGAGCTTGTCGATTTCCTCGCACGCTTTCAGGGCCGCCTCGGCGGTCGCCGAGTCGGTCAGTTTGGCGATCGTGTACACCGCATCCTTCACCCGCTCGCAACACCTGACGCTCAGGTCCGTGAGGCGCGTGATCTCGTCGGTCATGTGGCGCACGTCATAGAGCGCCATCGTCTCGGCCGAATCCTGGATCATGTCGCAGACGTCGTCCATGGTGTTGATCAGCTTGTGGATCTGGTCACGGTCGATCGGCGTGATGAAGGTCTTGTGGATCAGCCGGTTGACCTCGTGAGTGACTCGGTCGGCCGCGCGCTCCGCATTGTCCACTTCGCGGTTGTACTGCTCGCGCAGGTGCGGGTCGTTGTAGTTCGCCACCAGATTGGAGAAGGCGTGGGCAGCCTCCACGATCCGGTCGGCGTGTTGGTTGAACATCTCGAAGAAATTGCCTTCGCGCGGCAGCAGCTTGCCAAACAGCATTGCTGGCTCCTGGTTTGGGTGTCGTTTGGGTTTGCGGCGAGTGTAACTTGGGCTGTGGCGTCTCAAGCATTGCGGAATATGAAATACACGGCGCCCACCATGCAGAACGCGGCCCAGACGTAATCGAGCTTGAGCGGCTCTTTCAGGTAAAGCACCGCGAAGGGGATGAACACGCCCAAGGTGATGATTTCCTGCATGATCTTGAGCTGGCCGACCGACAGCCCCGCCTGCTGGAAACCGATGCGGTTCGCCGGCACCTGGAACAGGTATTCCGCCAGCGCGATGCCCCAGCTCACCAGCGCGGCCACATACCACGGCGCTGTGGCCAGGTTCCTCAGGTGGCCATACCAGGCCATCGTCATGAAGACATTGGAGGCCATCAGCAAGAGGATCGTCTGCAACGAGAATGGAAGCGAGGAAAGCGTGCTCATGCGTAAATTATCCGATGCGGGCCGGAGCGTGGAAGGGCTGGACCTGGTCCATATCGATGCGCACCTGCTGGTCGTGGAAAAGCCGGCCGGCTTGCTGAGCGTGCCTGGGCGCGGCGCGGACAAGCAGGACTGCGCGGCCGCGCGCGTGCAGCGCCAGTACCCGGATGCGCTGGTGGTCCACCGCCTGGACATGGCCACGTCCGGCCTCCTGTTGATGGCACGCGGCGCGGAAATGCAGCGGCGCTTGAGCCGCGCTTTCGCGGATCGGCAAGTGCGCAAGCGCTATGTCGCCGTCGTCGCCGGTTATCTGGACGCGGCGGCGCCGGATGACGCCTGGACACTGATCGACCTGCCGCTGGCCGCCGACTGGCCGAACCGGCCACGCAGCGTCGTCGACCTGAAGCAGGGCAAGCCGAGCCAGACGCAGTGGCGGGTGCTGGCCTACGACGCCCGCGCCGATGCCACCCGGCTGGAACTCGAGCCCGTCACCGGGAGATCGCACCAGTTGCGGGTGCACCTGCAATCTCTCGGCCATCCGATCCTCGGCGACGGCTTGTACGCACCGCCCGACGTGCAGGCGCGCTCTCCAAGGCTGCTGTTACATGCCAGCGCATTGCAGCTGGTGCATCCGGCAACGGGCGAGCCGCTGGTCTGGTCGAGTACAGCGCCGTTCTAGCTGCGGAACTCGCCAGGGCCGCCGCGCGTCAGACGAGGACGCTACGGAGATCGCCATGCACCGTTCCCTGCTCAACCGTCGCACCGCTGCGGCTGCACTGGTCGCCATGCCAATGGTCTGGACCGGGCTGCGGGCCCAGCCCGCGCCCGGGCGGCGCCCGACACCGGCGCAAACCGAGGGGCCGTTCTATCCGGTGAGCCTGCCGAAGGACACCGACTTCGATTTGTTGCACAACGGATCGCTGAGCTATACCAAGGGCCAGCCCGCGTGGGTCGAGGGCAACGTCACGGACCTGCAGGGCAGGCCCGTGGCCGGCGCGCAGGTGGAGATCTGGCAGTGCGACGAGACGGGCCACTATCACCATCCGGGCGACAGCGGCAAGGCGGATCCGGCATTCCAGGGGTTCGGTCGCGTCACGGTCGGCGCCGACGGGCAATACCGCTTCCACACTATTCGCCCGGCGCCCTACAGCGGCCGCACGCCGCACATCCATGTCAAGGTCAAACTGGGTCCGCGCGAGCTGCTGACGACGCAACTTTATGTGGCCGGCGACCCGCACAACGAGCGCGACTTTCTCTGGCGCAGCCTGAGCGCCGATGCCCGCGCCGCGGTCACGGTTCCGTTCGAGTCCGGCAGTGATGGTTTGCGGGCGGCTTTTCCGATCGTGATCGCGACGTAGT
>DATNCB010000503.1:0-2903 GCA_035571715.1 Ramlibacter sp. | reverse complement strand
CGACATCATGAACGACACCCAGCGCAAGAACTACGAGGAATTCCTCGAGATCGACTTCTCGTTCGAGATCGACGGTCTGGCGCGGTTTCGCGTCAATGCGTTCAACCAGTACCGCGGCGCGGGCGCCGTGTTCCGCACGATCCCTTCGAAAATACTGACACTGGAGCAGCTCAACGCGCCGAAGATTTTCGGCGAGCTGGCGCTCAAGCCGCGCGGAATGGTGCTGGTGACAGGGCCGACCGGCTCGGGCAAATCCACCACGCTGGCGGCGATGGTGAATTACCTGAACGAGACCGAGTACGGCCACATCCTGACGGTGGAGGACCCGATCGAATTCGTGCACGAGTCCAAGAAGTGCCTGATCAACCAGCGCGAAGTGGGAAACATGACGCTGTCGTTCGCGGCTGCGCTGCGATCGGCGCTGCGCGAAGACCCGGACGCGATCCTGGTGGGCGAAATGCGCGACCTGGAAACGATCCGCCTGGCGATGACGGCCGCCGAAACGGGCCACTTGGTGTTCGGCACGCTGCACACCTCCAGCGCCGCCAAGACCATCGACCGGATCATCGACGTGTTCCCGGCCGAAGAAAAGGAGATGATCCGCGCCATGCTCTCCGAATCGCTGCAGGCGGTGATCTCGCAGACGCTGTGCAAGACCAAGGACGGTAACGGGCGCGTGGCGGCGCACGAGATCATGATCGGTACCTCGGCGATCCGAAACCTGATCCGCGAAGCCAAGGTCGCGCAGATGTACTCGGCGATCCAGACCGGCAACAGCTTCGGCATGCAGACGCTTGACCAGAACCTGCTGGACATGGTCAAGCGCAACGTCATCACCTCGGCCGAAGCGCGCGGCAAAGCCAAGATTCCGGAAAATTTCCCGGCTTGACACTGGCAGAATTACGCAAACCGAAGGACCGCCATGGAACGCGACCAGGCCACCAAATTCATCAATGACCTGCTCAAGCTGATGGTCAGCCGCAACGGCAGCGACCTGTTCATCACCGGCGACTTCCCGCCCGCCATCAAGGTGGATGGCAAGGTCACCAAGGTTTCGCCCCAGCCGCTCAACGCGAACCATACGCTGGCCCTGGCGCGTTCGATCATGAACGACAAGCAGGCAGCCGAGTTCGAACGCACCAAGGAGTGCAATTTCGCGATCTCCCCGCCCGGCATCGGGCGTTTCCGCGTCAATGCGTTCGTGCAGCAGGCCAAGGTCGGCATGGTGATGCGGGTGATCCCGCAGGTTCTGCCCACCATCGACGGGCTGGGACTGCCGCAGGTGCTCAAGGACGTGGTGATGTCCAAGCGCGGCCTCACCATCATGGTGGGCGCGACCGGTTCGGGCAAGTCGACCAGCCTGGCGGCGATGGTCGATTGGCGCAACGAGAACTCGCAGGGCCACATCATCACCATCGAGGACCCGGTGGAGTTCGTGCACCCGCACAAGAACTGCGTGGTGACGCAGCGCGAAGTGGGGCTGGATACGGACAGCTGGGAGGCGGCGCTGAAGAACACGCTGCGCCAGGCTCCGGACGTCATCCTGATGGGCGAAATCCGCGACCGCGAGACGATGGAGCACGCCATCGCCTTCGCCGAAACCGGTCACTTGTGCCTGGCCACGCTGCACGCCAACAGCGCCAACCAGGCGCTGGACCGCGTCATCAACTTCTTCCCGGAAGAGCGCCGCGCTCAGCTGCTGATGGACCTGTCGCTGAACCTCAGGGCGTTCGTGTCGCAGCGCCTGGTGCCCAAGCAGGACAGCAAGGGCCGCGCGGCAGCGGTCGAGATCATGCTGAACACGCCGCTGGTGTCGGACCTGATCTTCAAGGGCGAGGTCTCGGAGATCAAGGAGATCATGAAGAAGAGCCGCAACCTGGGGATGCAGACCTTCGATCAGGCGCTCTACGACATGTACGAGAACCAGATCATCACGTACGAGGACGCGCTGCGAAACGCCGACTCGCTCAACGATCTGCGGCTGCAGATCAAGCTCAATTCGCAGCGTGCGAAGAGCTCGGACCTGTCCGCAGGGACGGAGCACCTGTCCATCGTCTAGCGGCCGCCGGGAGGCGCGCGAAGAACAACTCCGTTTCGGTTCGGCAGTTCGGTGTTTAATTCGCCCTATGAGCTCCACAAACCCCAAAACATACGAATCCGCACCACCGCGCAAAGTCGCCTTCCTCGGCCTGGGCGTGATGGGATTTCCGATGGCCGGGCACCTCGCGCTGGCCGGCCACGACGTGACGGTCTACAACCGCACTCCGGCCAAGGCCCAGGCCTGGACCGGCGAGTTCAAGGGCAGCTTTGCGCCGACGCCGCGCGAGGCGAGCGCCGGGCGCGATCTCGTGTTCTGCTGTGTCGGCAACGACGATGACCTGCGCTCGGTGGTGCTCGGCAACGACGGCGCCTTTGCCGGAATGAAGCGCGGCGCGGTCCTGGTCGACCACACGACCGCGTCGGCCAATATCGCGCGTGAACTGTCCGGCGAAGCCACCAGGCACGGAGTGCAGTTCGTCGACGCGCCCGTTTCCGGCGGCCAGGCAGGCGCGCAGAACGGCCTGCTCACGGTGATGTGCGGCGGCGATGCGGCGGCATTCGAAGCGGCCAAGCCGGTGGCCATGGCTTTTTCGCGCGCGTTTACCTTGCTTGGCCCGGTGGGTTCGGGCCAGCTCGCCAAGATGGTCAACCAGCTCGCCATCGCCGGGCTGGTGCAAGGTCTGTCGGAAGCAATTGCGTTCGGCCAGAAGGCGGGGCTGGACATGGTGCAGGTGCTGGACGTCATCGGCAAGGGCGCGGCGCAGAGCTGGCAGATGGACAACCGCGGCAAGACCATGATCGAAGGCAAGTTCGACTTCGGCTTCGCGGTCGACTGGATGCGCAAGGACCTGGGCCTGTGCTTC
>DATNCB010000502.1:0-10516 GCA_035571715.1 Ramlibacter sp. | reverse complement strand
CATAGCGCCGGCATGTACCCCGAGCGTCTGGCCACGTTGCTTCCCTCGCTCGACTGGATCGGCCTGGACATCAAGGCACCGCGGCTGGAGCACGACACGATCACGGGCGTGCCGGGCAGCGGCGCGAAGGCCCGTGCGTCGCTCGCTCATGTATTGCGCAGCGGCATTGCATACGAATGCCGCACCACCTGGCACGCGGGGTTGTTTGCGCTCGACCGGCTGAGCGCCCTCGGGCAGGAACTGGCCGAGCTCGGCGTGAAGCACTGGTCGGTGCAGAGCTGCCGCGTCGACGGACAGCCGCCAGCGGCAGCGCCGAACGCGGAGCTCGTCCGTATGGGCGAGCGATTCAGCGCGTTCTGCCTGCGCTAACGCGCTGGTGGCCGAGGCGGTGCCGGCGGCGCCGGATACGCCTGGTAGTAGCCGTAGCGCGACCCGGGCAGCACATTGCCCCGGGAGTACATGCACTGCTGGTACGCGATGTTGTAAGAGCGCTGCGAGCGCCAGCCGGTGGCCGCGCTCTGGTTGGCGCCTGCCGTGGCGCCCACCAGGGTGCCCACCGCGGCGCCGGTGCCGACACTGCCATGGCCGCCGACCGCCGCGCCGGCCAGCGCGCCGATCACCGCGCCCGTGACGGTCGATCCTGCAAATTGCTGGGCGGCCAGATCGTTGCCCGGCTGTCCGATCGAATTCGCGGCCCAGCCGCGACACAGCTGGTCGTCCTGCACGAAGACTTCGAACGGCTTGTTCGCGCTCGGCATGACGGCGACCGTCGGCCCCACCGGCATCGGCGCACAGCCGGCGAGCAGCAACGACGCGACGGCGATGCCGCCGAGCAGGATCTTGCGGCCCCAGTTCGAGAGCATCGGGCGGCGAGGTGAATATGGGGGCGACAAGACAGCTCCTTATTGCTGGGGAGCGGAGTAACCCTGGTTCGGCGTGGCCGGCACCACCCTCCAGCCACCTTGACACGTCGTGACGTAAGGATAGTAGGCGCCCGAGGCGTCGCAGTAGTACCAGCTCGGGGCGGGCGGCGGCATGTTGTAGGCGGGCGCCGCCATCGAATAATCGTAGTCGTACGGGTAGCCATAGTACGGGTACGGATAGCCATATGGATACCAGAACCCCACGCCGCCAATCACCACGAACCGCGAGAAGCCGCCGTGATGACGGAACCCGTTATGCCGGAAGCCCGCGCCCGAGCCCCGGTTAAACTGATGAGATCCCGAGGACTGGGCGCCAAAATGCGAGCCACCGGACCCGTGCATGCGCTGCGCCTGCGCGGCGGGGCTGAGCAGCAACGCGGTCGATGCCACGGCCAGCAGTGCCAAGCTCGACCGGATGAGTCCGCCACAAAGCGTCGATCGCAATTTCATGGTCGTCTCCTTGTATTGCCGATTTGATTCAATCTAGGCAAGAGCGTTTCGGCACTCACAACAATTCGCAACATGGCTCAGCTTGATGCCGGGCGCGCATCGGCCCGCACGAAGGGAATTGCGGCCGGTCGCGACACAGCTCGTCACAGGGACGTAACAAGCTTTGCGCGGACTTTGCTTGAGCCCCGACTAATACGAATTGCAGAGCTCGAAACCGCGCCCGCGCCGGCGTCATCGGCGGTTGATTGTCGCGGTGACCAACTTGGCGGCATCCATTGTCACCGTGCATGTCCCCGTGCCGGTGCACCCGCCGCCGCTCCAGCCCGCAAAGACTCCGTTGCCATTGGTCGTTACGCTCAGCGTGACGGTGCTGTTGCTGGCGAACCCGGCGCTGCATGTGCTGCCGCAGCTGATCCCGGCCGGGTTGCTGGTGACCGTTCCTCTCGGGGCTGCCGTGCCGTTCTTGCTGACGCTCAGCGTTTTGGTCGTGACCGCCGCTGCGACTGTGAACGGCAATGCGTTGGACGCAGTCGACCCAGGATTGAGCGCCGACACCTGGGCGGTGCCTGCGGCCGCGATGTCCGCAGCCGGGATGGCGGCCGTGACCTGGGTGCCGTTGACGACGGTCGTGGTGCGGGCCGCGCCGTTCCACAGTACCGACGCTCCGGAAACGAAGTTGCTGCCATTGACAGTGAGCGTGAAGGCTGGCCCACCCGCAGTCGCGTTGCTCGGCGAGAGCGAAGTCAATGCTGGGGCAGTGGCGGGACCCGGGGGCGGCGGCGGGGACGCACCGGCGCTTAGCCGCACGACGGTGCCAACGGACGGAACGCCATTGCTGTTGACGGCAAACAGCATGTAGTCCCCGGGAGGCGCAAGGTTCGCATTGGCCGGGGTAGTGATGGCAACGGAGCCGGCGCCCGGTGTGAACTGCAATGCGTTGATGCGCTGGTTCTGATTGAAGGCATGCGTGACCGAGGGCATCCGGATCAGTGTCACTTTTGTGATGCTGGCCGCATCCGGACTCTGCACCGTAAATTGCTGGCCGTAACCGATCGACGCCGGCACCCCGCTCACGGCCGGACGTGCTCCCTTGAACAGGTACGGCGGCGAAAACGCTTCAATCTCGGGATGCCCGTCGCCGCCGGTTGTGATCACACGTCCGTCGGGCAAGAGCACAGCCGAAGAGTGGTATGTCCTGGGCACTGTCGCACTCGCCAGAGTGGTCCACTTTTCCGTGGCCGGGTTCCACAATTGGGTCGTGTAGACCGGCGTGGTCGTATTGTCGAAACCGGCCCCCGATGTTCCGCCCGTAACCAGCACCGTCCCGTCAGGCAACAAGGTGGCATTGAGCTGGCGCCGGGCGATGCTCATCGAGGCCACCGCGCGCCATGCCGGTGCGGGCGCGTTCAGATCGATCACCTCCGCGGTCGCCGTCGGCGGGTCGCCACCTCCCACCAGCAGGATCTTCCCCTCGGCATACATCACGCCGGAGCCATAGTCGCGCTCGCCGAAGGTGCGGGTTCCAACAACCGACCATGCGCCGGTGCCGGTGGTATCCAGGTACTTGCTGTACGGATTCGGGGCAGCGTCGAACACCTTGCCGTTCGGGGCAAGGAACATCATCGGGTACAGCTCGCCAGTGATCAGCGCGCTGCTCAGGTCGCGCCATGTATTGGTGGCTGCCTGATAGACCTGGGGGAGGGTGTTCACGCCAACCGTCAAGTCGATGGAGCCTGAGATGACCAGCGCATCCCCGTTCGCCAGCGTGGTCGTGGTCGGATACCAGCGCCCCGCGTTCATGTCGGGTGTGGGGGTCCAGGTGTTGGTCGCCGGGTCATACAGGTCGGCCTTCGCAAGCCCCACGTTATCAGCGACATGCCCGCCGGTGACGAGCAGGCGCCCGTCCGCCAGGAACGCGTGACCCGAGCAGAACTGGTCGTACCCTGGATCGGCTGGCGGGGTAATGGCTTGGGTGACGGGGTCCCACACGCCGCGAGCGAGGTTGCGCCCCCACATCAAGACCTTGCCATTGGGGAGCAGGTGATCGTGTATGGGGACTATCGGAAGGTCGGTCAGCTTGGTCCATTGGCCGGTCACGTCGGTTTGCGCGTTGCCGGCCATCGGGAGCGATAGAAAGCCCAACAGGCATGCCAGGACGGTGGTAAGCCATTTGCGGTAAATCACGAGCTGTCTCCTCAACGAACCAGGAGGAATACCCGAAGCGGCAGCTCGTGCGACTCGTGCTCGTGCGCATCGGTCGCCGGCGCGGTCGAGGGGTCATAGCCGCTTGCCACGATCATGCCGAGGTTGTTGATGCCCACGGCCCTCGTCAGAACGAACGGTGACGCGGGAATCAAGGCATTCAAGTCCTGCAGACCGCCGCTGCGGGTCCAGAGGAATGCCCGGTCGCCCGCGCTGCTGTTCGATGTCCCGACCACATCCCCGGCATCATTGGACGCGAGGGCCTGGCTGAAGTCTCCACCCGGAAGCGTCCCGAGATCGACCGCCGCGCCGCCCGCGGGCCATGCCGTCGCACGGCGCACGTTGGAGCCGGTTCCCGAGTACCCGACGACGTCGCCGCGGGCGTTGATCGCAGAGGCCTCGCTGATCGTTTGGCCGGCAAGCGGCGCCAATTCCCTCGCAGCCTGCCCGGCCGCCCAAAGGATTGCGCGCGGCCCGGCGGCCGTCCTCATGACGCCCGCGACGTCGCCGCGGTCGTTGACTCCGACTGCCTGACTGCTGGACGTCCCGGAAGGCGCGGGCAACTGTGAAGGCGTCCCGTTCGCAGCCCAGACGACCGCGCGCCGGCCGGCAGCCCCGCTCGAAAAGCCAACGGCCTGTCCGATGTTGTTCAACGCGTAGGCGGTGCTGGCGGTGTCGCCCGGCAGCGGAGGCAGTTCCCTCGCGCCGCCTGCCTGGGTGCCGATAAAAGCACGCACCGCGGTTGCCGCGTTCGAGCTGCCGACGATGCCACCTGCATCGTTGACACCGAAGACCGTCGCGCTGTCACTTCCGGCCGGTCCGGTGAGCAGCCGTGGCGCGGCCCCGTTCTGGAACACCAGTCCCTCCCGCGGGAGGGTTTCGCCTGTTGGGCCGACAAGCCTGCCTCCGCCTACCGCCACACCCGCACTGTTGGGGCCGCGAACAACCGCCCAAAAACCTTGTGAGATCGTGCCCAAGTCGATCAGGTTGTAAGTTGCCGCAGCCGCGTTGGCGCCAATGAGCGACATCACGGGCATGAGCATGGAAGCAAGCAGCTTCACTGATGTACGGACGGTGCGTAAACACAGATTCATACGTCACCTTTCAAATGGCATCGCAAACTGATCGATCATTTCCAGGTGTGTCGCTCGCGAAGGATGATTGTTGGAAAAGGGCTTTCAAAAAGTCACCGGATCCGGTGTAAATTTGCATTGCATGGTGGCTGTGCGGTTTACAGCAGCAGGACCGGAAGTAGCAACGGATATGTCGAAGTTCGTAAGGACTATGGATCAGCAGTGATCCAACAGCACAGGCTCTAACCGGACATATCTCCTGCAAGGGCAACAACGGGAATGGGGCTCGGGCTCGAGCTGACCCACGTTGCGCAACGCGCTAGTTGTCGCTCGACGCAGCGCTCACTCGAAACTCGGCCGGCGTCATGCCGGTCCACAACCGGAACGCGCGGATAAAACTTTTCTCGTTCCTGAACCCGGTCGCGGCTGCCACCTGCTTGACCGGTTTGCCGCTGCGATAAAGCAGGTCCTTTGCGCGCTCGCAGCGCACTTCGTCTTTCAACTGCTGCAGGCTCGCGCCCTCTTCTTTCAGTTGCCGGTGCAGCGTGCGCGAGGACATGTGCAACAGACCGGCCAGGCCGTCGGCGCTGTGTGCCTCGTCGGGCCTGGCCACCAGCGCCTGGCGCACTTGCTGCACCAGCAGGCGGTCGCGCCGGTATTGCCGCACCGTCAGCGGCAATGCGTGCTGCAGCATCTGGCGCAGCGCTTTCTCGTCGCGCCGCAGCGGCAACGCCAGATAGCGCGCGTCGAACCTGATCTGCGCCTGCGGCGCATCGAATCCCACCGGACCCGGGAACAGCAGCGGAAACACATCGGCATACGGCGGCGCGGCAAAAGGAAAATGCGCACCCTCCAACGGGATGCGCGAGTCGACATACCAGCACGCGAGGCCGTGGATGTTGCGCAGCACGTGCACCAGGCTGAACTCGCGTCCTTCGCGGCCTTCGCCGATCGCGGCGCGCTCGTCGATCACGATGGCGGCGCTCGAGCCGGTGACGACCACTTCGAGGCGGATGTCGTCGGCCAGCAGCGAGTGATGGCGGCACCAGCGCTTGAGCGCGATGCCCAGGTCGGGTGACGTGAGAGATGCGCGCGCCAGCATGCCGTAGCTGCCCCAGGGCAGCGGACGCGAGAAGGCGCCTAGCGCCTCGTCGTCCAGTTCCTGCATGGCTGTGCCGGACAGGACCTCCATCTGACGGGAGGTGATGCGGGCGTCCGCCTGCTGCAGCTTGGCTGGCGTGATCTGTGCCAGTCGCAGCGCCTGGTCGGGGTTCTTGCCATAGCGCCGGTAGGCGGCCACCATCGCCCGCGCGAAGGCCATCGGGGTGGCGGCGGTGGGGGTTTCGGCGGGACGGCGCGGGCGGGCGGCGGGCATCGGTGAAGTTTGAAGAAGATTGGCGGGATTTGCAACCTTGGTGGCGAGGGATTGGGGCTTGCGGTTGGTCGGAGAGGGGACCGGCGCGCTACGATGGCCGCAGCCTCAGAAGGAAACCGATGGCCGTTCTCGAATCGAAACTCAACCCTCGCTCTGCCGAGTTCCAGGGCAACGCTGCCGCGATGCGGGCGCTGGTGGACGACCTGAAGGTGCAGGTGGCCAAGGCCGCGGAAGGCGGCGGCGAAATCGCGCGGGCCAAGCACGAGGCGCGCGGCAAACTGCCGCCGCGCGAACGGGTGCAGATGCTATTGGATCCCGGCACTCCGTTCCTGGAACTGGCGCCGCTGGCCGGTTACGGCCTGTACGACGGCGGCGCGCCCTGCGGCGGCATCATCGCCGGCATCGGCCGCGTCAACGGGGTGGACTGCATGGTCGTGTGCAACGACGCCACGGTGAAAGGCGGCACCTACTTTCCGATCACGGTGAAGAAACATCTGCGGGCGCAGGAGATCGCGCAGCAGAACCGCCTGCCCTGCATCTACCTGGTGGACTCGGGCGGGGCCAACCTGCCGACGCAGGACGACGTGTTTCCCGACCGCGAGCACTTCGGCCGCATCTTCTACAACCAGGCCAACCTGAGCGCGCAGGGCATCGCCCAGATCGCGGTGGTGATGGGGTCCTGCACGGCCGGCGGCGCCTACATGCCGGCGATGAGCGACGAGACCATCATCGTCAAGAACCAGGGCACGATTTTCCTGGGCGGGCCGCCGCTGGTGAAAGCCGCCATCGGCGAGATCGTGTCGGCCGAAGACCTGGGCGGCGGCGACGTGCACACGCGCCTGTCGGGCGTGGCCGACCATCTGGCGCAAAACGACATGCACGCGCTGGCGCTGGCGCGGCAGGCCGTCGCCACGTTGAATCACACCAAGAAGATAGAGCAGCAGCTGCGCGAACCGCGGCCGCCCAAGTTCGATCCGATCGAGCTGCACGGCGTCGTTCCGAACGACACGCGCAAGCCCTACGACGTGCACGAGATCATCGCGCGCATCGTGGACGGCTCCGAGTTCCACGAGTTCAAGGCGCGCTACGGCACGACACTGATCTGCGGCTTCGCGCACATCGAAGGCATGCCGGTGGGCTTCCTGGCCAACAACGGGATCCTGTTTTCCGAGAGCGCGCAAAAGGGCGCGCACTTCATCGAGCTGTGCTGCCAGCGCAAGGTGCCGCTCATCTTCCTGCAGAACATCACCGGCTTCATGGTCGGGCGCAAGTACGAGAACGAAGGCATCGCGCGACACGGCGCCAAGATGGTGACCGCGGTGGCCACGGCGCAGGTACCCAAGTTCACGGTGATCATCGGTGGCAGCTACGGCGCCGGCAATTACGGCATGTGCGGCCGCGGCTATTCGCCGCGGTTCCTGTGGATGTGGCCGAACGCGCGCATCAGCGTGATGGGCGGCGAGCAGGCCGCATCGGTACTGGCGACGGTCAAGCGCGACGCGATCGAGGCGCGTGGCGGCCAGTGGTCGGCCGAAGAAGAGGAAGCCTTCAAGCAGCCGATCCGCGACCAGTACGAAGTGCAGGGCCATCCCTATTACGCGACCGCCCGCTTGTGGGACGACGGTGTGATCGATCCGGCCGACACGCGGCGCGTGCTGGCGCTGGGCCTGTCGGCCACCTTGAACGCGCCGATTCCCGAGCCGAAGTTCGGCGTGTTCCGGATGTAGGTATTTAGAGACAGCGAATGCCCCTGTCACGTTTAGACACACTAAAATGAAAACGAAGTGTCTAACAGGAGGGAACCCATGAACTACTTCATCCGCTTATTCGTCTCGTGTGGCTGCGTGCTGGCGGCGGGCTGTGCGTCCGTATCGGGCGGCAACACGCAGAAGATGTATGTGCAGGCGCAGGCGCAGGACGGCAAGCCGGTGGACGGCGCCGATTGTTCGCTGAGCAACGACAAGGGCACCTGGCGCATCAGGTCGCCCGGTGACACCTCGATCACACGCTCGAACAAGCGCATGGAGGTCAAGTGCGATAAATCGCCGCTGCCGCAGGGCGTCGTGTCAGTCGAATCGGCCACGCGCGGGGCGATGTTCGGCAATATCATCGTCGGCGGCGTGGTGGGTGCCGTCATCGATCATTCTTCCGGCGCAGCTTATGAGTATCCGGAAGTGATCAAGGTGGTGATGGGCCGCTTCACCGCCATGGACCAGCCCAAGGGCACTACGCCGGCCGCGACTGCCGAGGCGCAGAAGGTGGCCAGAACAAAAGCGGCCGCGCCGGCAGCTCCCGCATCCGCCCAGGCCTATGTACCGCCGGCCGCACCCGCCCCGGTTGCGGCGAACCCGCCGGGGCCCGCACCGATCGCCAGCGGCTACGCCCGCATTGACGACGTGGATGCCGTGCCCTATCTGTCCGACAAAGGCCGCGAGGACTATCGCCAATGGGTGGGCCGCCCGACGCCGAAGGCCTTCGCGGTCGCCACCGATGGTGCATGGTTCGGGGCCTGGAGCCTCAAGCCGCGCGACCCCTCGCATCCGTCCGACCCCAGCGAGCGGGCAATGATGCTGTGCCAACAGCGGACGAAGGGCACTTGCATGATGTATGCGGTCAACGGATCAGTCGTCTGGACCAAGCCGTTGACCAACGCCGCCGCAGCCGTGCCCGTCGTCCACCAGCTTGGAAGCAACTGATGGCCGAGGCGGAACGATACGATTCGAACGCCTTGGCCGCCGCGTCGATGTACCGGCAGTTACGGCGCAAAGGTGCGACAGTGCGAAGCTCGATCAAGGGACCGCAAAGCTGGAGAGCGCAATGAAACACCTGGAACTGCGTTTCGATGGCGGCGTGGCGACGGTCACGCTGAACCGGCCGGATGTGCGCAACGCATTCAACGACGAGGTGATCGCCGAGCTGACGGCGGTGTTCTCCGAGCTGGGTGAGCGGGGCGAGGTGCGTTGCATCGTGCTGGCCGCCAACGGCTCGGCCTTTTGCGCCGGCGCCGACCTCAACTGGATGAAGCGCATGGCCGGCTACACGCGGGACGAGAACCTGGCCGACGCGGCGGCGCTGGCCAACATGCTGCGGGTGATCTACCGCTGCCCCAAGCCGACCATCGTGCGCGTGCAGGGCGACGTCTACGCCGGCGGCACGGGACTCGTGGCCGTGTGCGACATCGCGGTCTCCGTCGACACGGCGCAGTACTGCCTGAGCGAGGTGAAGCTGGGCCTGATCCCGGCGACGGTCAGTCCTTATGTGATCCGCGCGATGGGCGAGCGCGCGGCGCATCGCTACTTCCTCACCGCCGAACGCTTCGGCGCGGCCGAGGCGCTGCGTATCGGCTTCGTGCACGAAGTCGTCACGGCGGACGTACTCGATGCCAAGGTGGCCGAGCTGGCTCGATCGCTGGTGCAGGCCGGTCCTGCCGCGGTCAAGGCCTGCAAGGAACTGGTGCAGGACGTCGGCGGGCGCAACATCACGCAACTGCTGATCGACCGCACGGTGGAAGGCATCGCCGACATCCGCGCGAGCGACGAGGGGCGCGAAGGCATCAAGGCCTTTCTGGGCAAGCGCAAGCCCGGCTGGTTGCAGGAGAGCTAGGGCCTGTTCATACTATTCTTACAAGATGCGTTGCGAGTCAAAAAGGTCATGCGCAAGGCGCGAAACGCAGCCGGACTTGACGTCCGGCCAGGCTTCGCAACGCGGCGCATGGCCTTTTTGGCCGCAACCCGAAGGGAACGGGGTTAAAACAGCGCCACTCGTTGTTACGCTCCTAGCCCAGGCGGCCAGCCTGGGCGTCGTCGCGCGCCTAAACCACCCCAAGAAATCGTATGCACAATTTCTTGGGGGCCCCGGTGATTGGCGCTGTTTTAATCACGTTCGCACTTGCAAGAATAGTGTGAACAGGCCCTGACATGGACGCCTGGCGCCACTTGATCGACACACCCCAGTTGCTCGCGCTCGCCGCTGCGCTGGGCTGGGCCAGTGGCGTGCGGCTGTACCTGGCTGTGTTTCTCGTCGGCGCGGCCGGATACATGGGTTGGATCGACTTGCCGCAGGGCCTGAGGGTGCTGCAGCACCCGGGCGTGCTGGCGGCCAGCGGCTTTATGGCCTTCACTGAATTTTTCGCCGACAAGATTCCGCTGGTCGACACGGCGTGGGACATGATCCACACGCTGATCCGCATTCCCGCGGGCGCGGCACTGGCCGCGGGTGCACTGGGCGCCGACAGCCAGACCATGGGGTGGATCGCGGCACTGCTCGGCGGCAGCCTGGCGGCCACCAGCCACGCGGCGAAATTGACCACGCGCGCGGCGGTGAATACTTCGCCCGAGCCGTTTTCGAATATCGGTGTGTCGCTGCTGGAAGACGGCTTTGTGGTGTTCATGCTGTGGCTGTCCGCCACGCATCCGGTGATCTTCGCCATCGCGCTGGTGCTGACGCTGATCGTGGCCGTGCTGTTGATGATCGTGCTGGTGAAGTTCCTGCGC
>DATNCB010000501.1:0-1169 GCA_035571715.1 Ramlibacter sp. | reverse complement strand
GACCGGCTGCTTCAACTGCCCCAAGAAATGCCGCAACGTGATGAGCTGGCCGGGGCGGCCGCGCTTTGGCTACAAGTGCTTCGGCAAGGACACCTACCACATGGCGGCGTTCCTGGAGCTGGACTTCACTTATGAAATCCTGGGCGTCGCGCAGGAATACGGGCTCGATTCCTATTCGACACCGCAGGTCATCGCGTTCGCACTCGAGCTGCTCGAGGCCGGCATCTTGACCGACAAGGACTTCCCGGACATGCCCGCCGACAGCCGGGGCCGGTTTTTCTACCTGCTGGAAAAGATCGTGCGGCGTGAAGGCATCGGCGATATCCTGGCCGACAGCGTCTCCCATGCGGCAAGACGCATCGGCAACGGCGCCGAAGCCTACGATCACAACACCGTCAAGAAATTCGAGCAGCTGCCGATCAAGCTGGGCAAGGTCAATCCCGCCTACTTCCTCATGATCGCCACCGGCGAGAAGATGAGCATCACCCAGATCGAAGGATCGTTTCCGCAAGACCCGCTTCCCACCCGTGAGCAGCGGGAAGCGTTTGTGGCCAAGTGGGACGCCGCCGACGACAAGTTCAAGAACTACTTCCTGAATTGGGAGAAGCGCAACGATATTTCCGACGAGGCCACCTGCGAGATCGTGGACTGGAACGAAGCGATGCATTACGTCGACGACTCCACCGGCCTGTGCGGCTTCGTGTCTTCGTTCCGCGGCCAGTTCGGCGGCGGCGTCGCCTATCACATGAACAACATCCCGCAGGTGCTGTCGTACGCCACCGGCATGGAGATCGACAAGGCCAGGCTGTGGAAGACGTTCCAGCGGATCCGCACGCTGGTGCGGGCCGTGAACGTGAGAAGAGGGCTGCGCCGGAAAGACGAACGTCCGCCCGAGGACCACTGGGCGGTGCGGGATGAAAAGTACGAGCAGGAACTGCTGAGCAAGTATTACGCGTTCAAGGGCTGGAACACCGATGGCATTCCGACCCGCCAGACGCTGGAACGGTTGGATCTGGCTTACGCCGCCGATGATCTGGAAGCAAGGGGGATCCTGCAGTGAATGCCGTTGTTGCGACCAAGACCGTCAAGGAAATCAGCATCGATGTGGCAAAGTGCACCGGTTGCCGCGCCTGCGAAATGGCCTGTTCGGCCTTTCACGCCAGGCCCAG
>DATNCB010000500.1:0-4220 GCA_035571715.1 Ramlibacter sp. | reverse complement strand
CCCATCGGCAAGCGCCTGATCGATCAGACCCAGCGGCGCGCGGATGCGCTTGGGGCGTTGTTCTGGGTCGCATCACAGCCCTGGGC
This sequence comes from Ramlibacter sp., assembly GCA_035571715.1. Taxonomy (GTDB): domain Bacteria; phylum Pseudomonadota; class Gammaproteobacteria; order Burkholderiales; family Burkholderiaceae_C; genus Ramlibacter. The sequence continues at coordinate 4,134 of DATNCB010000500.1, read as the reverse complement.
GCGGCCCGAGCGCATCGCGTTGCTGGGTTGGTCTTCAGGCGGCACCGCGGTGCTCTCGGCCACGAACGCGAGCCGCCGAGATGCCCAGACGCAGCAGGTACGCCCGGCGGTGGCAATCGCTTTCTATCCCGGCTGCAGGGCGGCGCTGAGGTCGGGGTATGAGGCGAACACGAGGCTGGTGATGCTGCTTGGCGCAAACGACGACTGGACGCCGCCGGGACCGTGCGTCGAGCTGGGCCAGCGCGCCCGCGCGGAGGTAGTTGTCTACCCCGACAGCTATCACGGCTTCGACAATCCGTTCGGGCAGGTGCGCCTGCGCACCGACGTGCCCAACGGCCTCAATCCGGGCCAGGGCGTGCACGTCGGGCGCAATCCTGTGGCAGCGCGGCAGGCGAATGCACGCGTACTCGAATTGCTGCGGGAAGCCCTCCCTTAGCTTGCCGCATCGGGCAGGTCAGCGGCCGGCGGCCCCTCAGCGCCTGACGAATACCAGATCCCACACACCGTGTCCGAGCTTGAGGCCGCGATTCTCGAACTTCGTCAGCGGGCGGTAATGCGGCCGCGGCGCATAAGCTTCAGCCGTATTCGCGAGCTGCGGCTCGCCACTCAAGACCTCCAGCATCTGCTGCGCATAAGGCTGCCAATCGGTCGCGCAGTGGATGTAGCCGCCAGTTCGCAGCCGAGAGGCCAGCCGTGCGACCAACGCAGGCTGGAGCAGCCGGCGCTTGTGGTGGCGCAGCTTGTGCCAGGGGTCGGGAAAGAAAATGTGCACGCCGGCCAGGCAGCGCTCGCGCAGCATGTAATCGATGACCTCCACTGCATCGTGCGGCACGATCCGGATATTCGTGAGGCCCTGCTCGCCGATGCGCTTGAGCAGCGCGCCGACTCCCGCTTCGTGCACTTCGCAGCAAAGAAAATTCTTCTCGGGCATGAGGGCCGCAATGTGCGCCGTGGCTTCGCCCATGCCGAAGCCAATCTCCAGCACGATGGGGGCGTCGCGCCCGAAGGCGGCCTTGAAATCCAACTCTTTGGGCTGATAGGCAAGAAGAAAGCGCGGCCCGAGTTCCGCGTAAGCCTTGGCCTGCCCGGTGGTCGTGCGGCCGGCGCGACGCACGAAACTTCGGATCGCCCGGGGATGGGCTACACCCTCGGGCGCCGCAGCGCGGGCCGGGGGAGGGGTCTTGCCGGGCTCAGTCACGCGGCAGATTGTAGGAGTCGCGCCATTGGGCTTGCCACGCTGCCAGCGCCTGCGCCACGGTTCCGGCTTGCTCGGGCAGGCCCAGTACGTGCGCCGCGCGGTTGAGCACGCGCAGCGGCTCGTACGTGGGCAGCGCGTGCGCGCCGTTCTGCTTGGAAAGCTTCTCGCCATTGAGTCCCAGGACCAGTGCCGTGTGCAGATAGCCGGGCGTCGGCAAGCGCAAGGCCCGCTGCAGCAGGATCTGCCGGGCGGTGTTGTCGGCCAGGTCCGCGCCGCGCACGATCTGGGTGATGCCCTGCTGCGCATCGTCGACCACGACGGCCAGCTGATACGCCCACAGGCCGTCGGCGCGCTTCAGGACGAAGTCGCCCACCTCGCGTTCCACGTCCTGTTGCTGGAGGCCGAGCCGCCGGTCCTGCCATCGCACCAGGCCGCTCTCAACCCTGAAGCGCCAGGCGCGCGGCGCTCGCCCGCCAAGCCCGCTGCGGCAGGTGCCGGGATAGACCAGTTCCGCGTGGCGCTCATGCGAGCGGCCCTGCGCCGCCAGTGCGCGTTCGATGTCCTTGCGCGAACAGGCACAGGGGTAGGCGCGGCCCTCGTGCATCAGTTGGTCGAGCGCTGCCTGGTAAAGCGAATCGCGCTGCGATTGCCACACCGGCTCGTCGTCGGGCACCAGGGCGCAGTCGGCCAGTTGCTGGAGGATGGTTTCGGCTGCGCCGGGAATGCAGCGCGGGGTATCGACGTCTTCGATGCGCACCAGCCAGCGGCCGCCGTGGGCGCGCGCATCGAGCCAGCTCGCCAGCGCTGCGACCAGCGATCCCGGATGCAGAGGCCCCGTAGGAGACGGGGCGAACCGGCCGACGTAGCCCGAGCCCATAGCGTCTGGTGAACAGGCCTTACTCGGCGTGCACCGCCAGCGCGAGTTCGAGACCCGAGATGAAGGCGTCTTCCACCCGGCGGCCCAGGCACCAGTCGCCGCACACGCCGAGCGCGGCCTTGCGGTCCCAAAGGTGCGGCCGTCCCAGCGGCGCCTCGGTCTTGGCCCAGCGCCAGCGGTGGACCTGCGCAAAGCTCGGCTCGGCGTGGATGCCGGTGACCTCGCCGAACGCCTTGAGCAGCTTGGCCTGCACCCGCGGGCCATCGTCTTCGAGGTGTTCCTGCGACCAGGCGGCGCTGGCTTGCACCGTCCAGCGCTCCACGCCGCCACGGCCCGGCTTGGAAGACTCGCGCGCCAGCCAGGCGATCCGGTGATGGGTGCTGAGTGCCGCGTTCCACTGCGGGCCCAGGTGCGCGAGCGTCGGCTGGACCGCTTGCGGGAACGCGAGCATCAGCGTCCAGCAAGGGGCGACCTGGACCGGATCCATCTGCTGCGCCAGGCCCTGTCCCAGCTCCGAGCGTCCCAGCAGGCCTGCCGCCTGCGCGCTCGGCATGGCCAGCAGGACCGCATCGAAGCCGGAAAAAACGTGCACCGAGTCCTGCGGCCCGCTGGTCTGCAACTGCCAGCGGCGCGGCTCGAGGGCATCGCGTTCGATGCGGGTGACGCGCGTCTGCATTTCGACGCAGCCGGCCGCTGCCAGGGGCTGCGCCCAGTGCTGCGCCAGCGCATCCATGGTTGGCACAGCGACCCAATGGGACTCGGGCGCCGGCAGCGTCGCCTCGACGATGCGGCCATGCTGGTCGAGCACCCGCACCGCCGTGGCGCTCCAGGGTTTGCGCAGGCCGGGGGAAATCGCGAGTGCCTTTTCGAAGCGCTCATCGCGCACCGTGAAATATTGCGAGCCGTGGTCGAAACTGCCGAACGGCGTTTCGCAACTGGCCATGCGGCCGCCCACGGCGCTGCCCTTTTCCAGCAGCGTCACCCGGTGCCCGGCCTGAGCCAGTGTCCGGGCGCACGACAAACCCGCGATACCCGCGCCGATCACGGCGATCTTTCTTTGTTGTGTGGCCATCTTGCGGTTCATTGTCGCATCAGGCCCTGAAGTGCTGTTCGAGCAGCGCGCGGCGCGTCGCCGGGCTCTCCAGTTGGCCGAGCCACCACTGCAGCGCGCGGCCTGCGCTGTCGCTGCTGCGCCAAGCATAGGTTAATCGCACCAGCCGGGCGCTGCGCTGGACTTCTTTGACGACCAGGCGCCCGCTCTCGACATAGGGGCGCGCCATCGGTTCGGGCACGAAGCCCCCACCCAAGCCCCGCAGCTGGGCATCGAGCTTGGCGCGCATGGTCGGTACCGTGAGCACGTCCTGGCCGGCCAGCAGTCCGCGCGTGAGCGCGGTGCCGCGCTGGACCGAATCGGCCACCGCGATGGCGCGATGCTTTTGCACCAGATCGTCCTTCAACACGCCCTGCATCGCGGCCAGCGGATGATGAGGCGCTACCGCGTACACGAAACCCACCTCGCCGAGCACGTTGCTCTGGATGCCCGCGGAGGTGCCGGGGTCCAGCGCGACGCCCAGCGCCAGGTCCGCCTGTCCTGAGGTCAGGGCTTCGAGCGTCCCTGACAGCGACTCGTCACGCAGGCGCAGGCGCGTGGCAGGAGCCAAAGCGAAAAAAGCTTCGGCCAGTTCCATCATCGTGGGCCACGAAATCACGGTGTCCACCGCAATGGTCAGCTGCGACTCCCAGCCGGTGGCGACCCGCTTGACCCGGTTGGCCACCGCGTCGATTTCCAGCAGCAGCCGGTCACCCTCGCGCAATAGCTCGGCACCCGCCTCGGTCAGCTGGGCGCGGCGCGAACTGCGATCGAACAGCAGCACATCCAGTGCATCCTCGATCTGGCGAATGCGATAGGTGACGGCGCTCGGCACGAGGGCGAGTTCGCGTGCCGCGGCGGCAAAACTGCCCGACCGCGCAACCCCCTGCAACAGCGCCAAGGCGTCGGGCGTCAATGCTTCGCGCGGGGTTTGCATGGATGAGCCAAATTTGTCTTCAAAGTTTTTGA
>DATNCB010000499.1:0-3962 GCA_035571715.1 Ramlibacter sp. | reverse complement strand
ATCGCCGCGGAACAGGCCGTCGCCTGCCCGCTGCTCGAAGGCATCGACCTGTCGGGCGCCAAGGGTGTGCTGGTGCTCGTCACCGCCGCCAAGGGCAGCCTGAAGCTGTCGGAGTCCAAGCTCGCGATGAACACCATCCGCGCCTACGCATCGGCCGATGCACACGTGATCTATGGCACCGCTTATGACGATGACCTGGGCGACGACGTACGCGTCACGGTCGTGGCGACCGGTCTGTCGCGCCAGGGCCAGCGCCGCACGGCGCCCCCGCTGCAGGTGCTGCGCACCGGCACCGACAACGTGCCGTTCAACGTACCGACGCTCAACAGCGTGGTCAACTCCCCCGCCGTGGCGCCCGCGGCCCATTCGCAACCCGACTACGGCGGCATGGCCGTGCCGAGTGTCTGGCGTACCAACCGCACCCAGGCGGCGGCCAAGGTGGATGCGCTGTCCAGCGGCGGAATGGACGACTTCGAGATTCCGGCGTTCTTGCGCAAGCAGGCGGATTGAGGGAGACCCTAAAATGAAACCATGCTGCAGCAACGAACTCTCAAGTCCCTGACCAAAGCGGTAGGCGTCGGCCTGCACAGCGGCCAGCGGGTGGAGCTGACGCTGCGGCCGGCCCAGCCGGACACGGGCATCGTGTTCCGGCGCATCGACCTGCCCCTTCCGGTGGACATCCCGGTGTCGGCGCTCGCGGTGACCGACACGCGGCTGGCGTCCACCATTTCCAACGGGGGCGCCAAGGTACACACGGTGGAGCACCTGATGTCGGCCTGCTCGGGCCTCGGGCTGGACAACCTGTACATCGACATCACGGCCGAGGAAGTGCCGATCCTCGACGGTTCTTCCGCGTCCTTCGTCTTTCTGCTGCAAAGCGCCGGCATCGAGCTGCAGAAGGCGCCGCGCCGCTTCATCCGCGTCCTGCGGACAGTCGAAGTGCGCGAGGGCGAAGGCGACAACCTGAAGTGGGCGCGACTGGAGCCCTACCATGGCTTCAAACTCAGTTTCGAAATCGACTTTGCGCACCGTGTGGTCGACTCCACCGGCCAGCGCGTGGAGTTCGACCTGAGTTCCGGTTCGTACGCGCGCGACATCGCCAGGGCACGCACCTTCGGCTTCACCAAGGACGTCGAGATGATGCGCGCCAAGGGCCTCGGTCTGGGCGCCGGCATGGACAACGCCGTGGTGATGGACGACTATCGCGTGCTCAATACCGACGGCTTGCGCTACGACGACGAATTCGTCAAGCACAAGATCCTCGACGCGATGGGCGACCTCTACGTCATCGGCAAACCGCTGCTGGCGGCGTACAGCGCGTTCCGCTCGGGGCACGCGCTGAACAACAAGCTATTGCGCGAGTTGCTGGCGCAGCAGGGCGCCTACGAAGTCGTCACCTTCGAGGATGAACGACAGGCGCCCGCCGGCTTCATCCAACCCTCGAGGGCCTGGTAGCCAATGCCTGTGAGCAGGCCCTAAGATGGTGCTGTTTCGTACGGCGATGTTTTTGCTGCTGCTCGGCGCCGGCGTGTGCTTCGCGTTCTACGCCGGCACCGGCCAGGTGCGGTTCAAGCGCTATGGCCTGGTCACACTGAAGTGGACGCTGATCGCAGCGTTTGCATTTTTCGCGGTGCTGATTCTGGAGCAGCTGGGCTGACACCGATCGTTCGCTCGTGCGTGGATCAGTTTCGGGGTTGAGCGCTCACATTTCTGCTGGCCCATGTGTACGCCCACAAGTAATCTTTTGCCGGCGCCAGCCCTTGCTCAGCCGCGCTCGTCAGCCATTTGAGCGCTTCTTCGCGATCCTGGTCGACGCCGCGTCCTTCCGCATAGACGAGGCCGAGGTGGTATTGCGCGAGTGGGTTTCCCTGCTCTCCGGCTCGGAGGAACCACTGAGTAGCCTCGGCGGCATCTCTCTCGACGCCGCGGCCGTGGAGGAGCATGAGGCCGAGATTGATTTGCGCCATCGGCTCACCCTTCAGCGCGGCCCTCTGCAGCCAACCGGCCGCTTCGGCCTCGTTCTTCTCGACACCCCGGCCTTCGAGGTATATCAGACCGAGACGGCTCTGCGCAGTGGGTTCATCATTTTCGGCTGCGAGGCGAAACCACTTGAGCGCTGCCTCGTCGTCCCGCGGCAGGCCCTGACCGTCGGCATACATGCAGCCGAGAGCCGCCTGGGCTTTGGCATCCCCCTGTTTGGCAGCACTGAGATACCACCTGAGCGCCTCGGCATTGTCCGTGTCGACGCCCTGGCCGGCGAGGTGCATGTCGCCGAGCGCGCTTTGCGCTAGTGCGTCGCCTTGCTCGGCGGCAATGCGCAGCGACTGGTACGCGGTCGCGTAATCCTTGGCCAGAAGCGCCGCGCGGCCGATTTCGAAGGCGCTCGGAGGGGCGTCATAGCCGGGGTCGGCGGCCTCGACGATGCTCGATTCTGCGGCCGGATCGACGCCACCATCGGCATCCGCCGCGATCGCGCCGCTGCAATGTGCGGCCGCGAACAGGCAAATACTCAACTTCACCAGGTTCAAGCCGATCCAACGCATGTCCGCTGCATCCCCTGAGTTGCGCTGCCGGCACTATTGCTTGTCGGCAGCGTGATGGTGGTGGTGATCGTGGTCGTGATGGTCGTGCGCCACCTTGCTCGGTTTTTCACCGCCGTCTGCGGCCTTCGCGGGCTGCGGCGCGGGGTCCGGAGCCGGATAGCGCTGCGCATCCAGGTACTCGAACAGCTCGCCCAGCTCCTTCTTGGTCAACGACAGGTTGGGCATCAGCACCTTGTAGTTCTCGGCGAGGTGCAGGGCGATCGGATCCTTTTCGGCCCGCATCTTGTTTGGTTCCGCCAGGAAACGGATCAGCCAATTGCGTTCGCGGCGCTCAGTCACGCCTCTCAAGTCGGGTCCGAGGTCATTTTCCTTGCCGGTGAAGCCGTGGCAGCCGGCGCAACGGCTCGCGAAGAGAAGCTGTCCCGGCCCGAACACTTCTTGCTGCGGCGCGTCGGCAATGCTCTTCAGCGTCTTCCCGGCCGACCAGCCCGGATTGAACATGTTCCTGACCTCGGTGACGATGTAGTTGGGATCGGCAGCCAACGGAACCCTTACCCACTGGCCCCTCGCGACGTCGCCGACCTTGACGGCATTCGCGTGCTCCTCCTTCTGCCCTCGCTCACCGAGCTTGAAGCGGACGGCATCGATGTCCTCCCGCTTGCCGGTCAGGAACAGCCAGCCGGGACCCGCCCTGTATTGCTCGGCGTACTCCTTCAGCACTTTTGGCGTGTCGTTCTCCGGATCCAGCGTGATCGAATACATGAAGATGTCTTTACCGACGCCGGGGCCGAGCAGCTTTTGGACCCGCGCCATGTTCGCGGTATCCATCGGGCAACCTTGCTCGCAATTCGCATAGATGAAGTCGATCAGGACCTTCTTGCCCTTGAGCAGGTCATCGTAGAACCTGACCGTCTTGCCGTCCTGGGTCACGAGCGGCACATTGGGAAAGTAGTCGCTTCCCCAAGGCGAGTCCTTCGGCTGGGCCGAGGCGGCGCCTCCGAGCGTCCCCGCTATCGCGAAGGCCAGCCACAGACCGGCGGCTCTCACAGTCCTCTTGATCATGATCTCTTCCTTCCTTTTTTCCTGTCCACCTTCCGAAGGCCCGGGGGCCGCGCCTTTCGACGCGCCCCCGGGGCGCTTCGGAAACTACTTGCGGGAACTCACGCCTACAGCGTTCGCGGATCGGTGGACGGCACCACAGGCCCGATATCCGGTGACGCACATTCCTTGACCCCGGTGTCGAAGCCCTGCGGGTTTCCTTCTTTCAGATAGCACGAGTCGACGTAGGTGACGCCTTGGGGCCGCGGGTCGGGGGTCGGCAGCACCGTGATGTGCACGTTGTCGATTCCGGCGTTGCTGTTCCCCTTGATGAGGTCATAGCGCAGCAACATGGCGTTGTCTTCGTGAACCGTGTTGTGG
>DATNCB010000498.1:0-1320 GCA_035571715.1 Ramlibacter sp. | reverse complement strand
TCCAAGCGCAGCAACGTGCCCGGCATGCGCAGCGGATTCGTCGCCGGAGACGCCGCGCTGATCAAGAAATTCCTGCTGTATCGCACCTACCACGGCAGCGCCATGAGCCCGGTGGTGCAGAAAGCCAGCATCGCGGCCTGGGGCGACGAGCAGCATGTGGTCGAAAATCGAGCGCTTTATCGCAAGAAGTTCGCCGAAGTCACGCCCCTGCTGGCCGGCGTGCTCAACGTGCGGCTGCCCGACGCGGGCTTCTATCTGTGGGCCGGCGTGCCGGAAAGCGACACCGAATTCGCGCGGGACTTGCTGGCTCAATACAATGTGACCGTACTGCCGGGCAGCTTTCTCGCGCGGGCGGACGCGGGCGCCAATCCGGGCGCCGGCCGCGTCCGCATGGCCCTGGTGGCCGACACCGCGGAATGCGTGGAAGCAGCGCAGCGCATCGTCCAGTTCGTTCAGTCCAGATCGAAGTAAGAAAGAATGACCCAACAACTTCAGCAAATCATCGACAACGCGTGGGAGAACCGCGCCAATCTTTCCGCCGGCTCCGCTCCCAAGGAAGTGGCAGACGCCGTGGAGGAAGTGATCGCGCAGATGAACAAAGGCCGCCTGCGCGTCGCAACGCGCACCGGCGTCGGCCAATGGACCGTGCACCAGTGGGTCAAGAAAGCGGTGCTGCTGTCGTTTCGCCTGAGGGACAACGTGCTCATGCGGGCCGGCGACCTGGGCTTTTTCGACAAGGTACCCACCAAGTTCGCGAACCTGTCGGCTGAAGAGATGGCGGCCACCGGCGTGCGGGTGGTGCCGCCGGCCGTAGCCCGGCGCGGCAGCTACGTCGCCAAGGGCGCGATCCTCATGCCCAGCTTCGTGAACATCGGCGCCTACGTCGATGAAGGCAGCATGGTCGATACCTGGGCCACAGTGGGCAGCTGCGCCCAGGTGGGCAAGAACGTGCACCTGTCCGGCGGCGTCGGGCTGGGCGGCGTGCTGGAGCCGCTGCAGGCGTACCCGACGATCATCGAGGACAACTGCTTCATCGGCGCGCGCTCGGAAGTCGTGGAAGGCGTGATCGTCGAGGAGAATTCGGTGATCTCGATGGGCGTGTACCTGGGCCAGAGCACGCCGATCTACGACCGCGCCACGGGCGCCGTGACGTACGGCCGCATTCCCGCCGGATCGGTAGTGATCAGCGGCAGCCTGCCCAAGGACGGCGGCAGGTACAGCCTGTACGCGGCGATCATCGTCAAGCGCGTCGACGCGCAGACGCGCGCCAAGACCAGCCTGAACGATTTGTTGCGGGATTGAACAGAGCCCGTTTTCATG
>DATNCB010000497.1:0-7974 GCA_035571715.1 Ramlibacter sp. | reverse complement strand
CAGCCGCCGCGAAATCTCCCGCGTGTTGCACGGCCAGGACGACCGCCTCATGGTGGTGGTCGGCCCCTGCTCCATCCACGATCACGACGAGGCCATGGAATACGCCCGCCAGTTGCAGGCAGTGGCCTTGAAGCTGCGCGGCGAGCTGCTGGTGATCATGCGCGTCTACTTCGAAAAGCCGCGGACCACGGTCGGGTGGAAGGGCTACATCAACGATCCGCACATGAACGGCAGCTTCGCGATCAACGAGGGGCTCGAGATGGCGCGCACGCTGCTGCTGGATGTGCTGGCGTTGGGCATGCCGGTGGGCACGGAATTCCTGGACTTGCTGAGCCCGCAATTCATCAGTGACTTGGTCAGCTGGGGCGCCATCGGTGCGCGGACCACCGAAAGTCAAAGCCACCGCCAGCTGGCCAGCGGCATGTCCTGTCCGGTCGGCTTCAAGAACGGCACCGACGGCGGCGTCAAGGTCGCGGCCGACGCCATCCTGGCGGCCCGCGCGGCACACGCCTTCATGGGCATGACCAAGATGGGCCAGTGCGCGATCTTCGAAACGCGGGGCAACGACGACTGCCACGTGATCCTGCGCGGCGGCAAGCAGCCCAACTACCGCGAAGCCGACGTGCAGGCCACCTGCGAGCTGCTCAAGGCCGCCGGCTTGCGCGAGCAGGTGATGATCGACGTGTCGCACGCCAACAGCGGCAAGAAATACCAGCGCCAGGTGGAGGTGGCCGACGACGTCGCCCGCCAGATTGCCGGCGGCGACCGGCGCATCATCGGCGTCATGATCGAGAGCCATCTGCACGAGGGCCGGCAGGACATCGTTTCCGGGCAGCCGCTGCGGCGTGGCGTCTCGGTGACGGACGCGTGCATCGGCATGGAACAGACCATCCCCTTGCTCGAGCGCCTGGCCGAAAGTGTCTTGGCCAGACGAAGAGCCGCGTGACACGCGCGAAATCTAGGAACGCAGCGGCAGTGCCACGCCGATTGCCACGAACACGCCGCCACAGGCCTGATTGAAGCGCCGCCCGACACGCCGCAGCCATGGGCTGATGCGGTGAGCCATGCTGGCGATCATCAGCTCCGTAGCTATCTCGATTGCCGCGAACGTCCCGGCCATGATGACGAACTGGATCAACAGACCTCGGGCAGGGTCGATGAACTGCGGAAGAAAAGCCGCGAAGAAGAGCACCCCCTTCGGATTGGTGACGGCGGAGAGCGCCCCTTGCTGGAACAGCGACCAGCCCGCCCGCGGTTGCGCCGGACCAGCAGCCACCACGCCTATCACGGGCGAGCGCCACACCTGGATGCCGAGCCACACGAGATAGGCTCCGCCCAGCCACTTCAATGCGGTGAGCCACACCAGGGAAGTCTTCAGCAGCGCACCGATGCCGAACATGGAGAGGGCAATGACGGCGATGAAGCCAAGCGCTCCGCCAAAGATCGTGTACAGCGCTTTGCGCCGGCCATGCAATGCGCCATGCGTCAGGGCCAGCAACCCGTTGGGGCCGGGCGAGAGCGAAAGCCCGATGGCTGCCAGCAGGTAGATGAGCCAGGTGTTCGGGTCCATGGGGTTCGATCTTTATTGATCTGCCGGTTGACGCGCCTCGAGCTGCGCCCGGCCCAGGGCACTGACGGCCACGAGTGCCCCTTGCCCCTGCCCCCGCAGATGATCGATGAAGCCGCGCTGGTTGGCTTCTTCCCAGACGGGCAGGCGCGGACAGGAGGTGCGCCATGCTTCGAGAACTTCGGCGTACGGGCGCGGACCTGGCCCGATCCACTCGAGGAGATCCAGGATCAACGGCTCTATCGGGTCAGACATGGAGGTTAGCTACGGCGTTGCGAGGGCATATCAGTTTAGCGAGAGAGTGCGAGGGGCTATGGTCGAGCTCAGGAGCTCATCACGACAGCGGCAACACCGTGGTCTCCTTCACACGCTCGAGCGCGAAGCTCGACTTCACGTCGACCACGTACGACTGCTTGAGCAGCTTGCCCATGAGAAAGCGCGAGAAGTGATCCAGATCCTTGACCTGCACGCGCAGCAGGTAGTCCGCCTCTCCAGTCATCGAATAGCACTCGGTGACCTCGGTCCACGAGTTCACTGCGCTAGCGAATTCTTCGGCCGGCATCTGGCCTTTCTTTTCCAGCTTGACGGTGATGTAGGCGAGCATTTCCAGCCCGACTTTCTTCGGGTCGACCAGCGCCACGTAGCGCTTGATCACGCCTGAATCCTCCAGGCTGCGCACCCGCCGCAAGCAGGGCGACGGCGACAGGCTCACCTTCGCTGCCAGCTCGTTGTTCGGCAGACGGCCATCCCGCTGCAGTGCGTCGACGATGCGGCGGTCGGTACGGTCGAGTTTTGGTTCGGGCATGGAATTCCTCGTGCTCACGTCGTTGGCAACAATATAGCGCGAACCACGTGTTTTGCAGCATCAGACGCAATCGGATTGCTCTTTGTGCGCCATAAGATAACCCTTTCAGGCTTCCTTGAAGGACGTTCCATGCTCGCCCCCATTGCCCGGCCGCCAAGCCGGTTTCTCTCCGGCAACGAGGCGTTCGCCCTTGGCGCCGTGGACGCCGGAGTGACCGTCGCCGCGGCCTATCCCGGCACGCCATCGACCGAGATCGTCGAAACGCTGGCCACATTCCCGGGCGTTCAGGCGCAGTGGTCCATCAACGAGAAAGTCGCACTCGAGGTGGCGCTCGGCGCTTCCCTGATGGGCCAGCGCGCGGTCGCGGCGATGAAGCACGTCGGGCTGAACGTCGCGGCGGACAGCTTGATGTCGGCCGGGCTGACCGGCGTCGGTGCGGGCCTCGTGATCGCCGTGGCCGACGACGTGGGCTTTTCGTCATCGCAAAACGAGCAGGACAGCCGCTACTGGAGCCGCTTCGTCCATCTGCCGGTGCTGGAGCCTTCGGACGCGCAGGAAGCCTACCTGATGGCGCGCGAAGCCTTCGAATTGTCGGAGCGCCACCAGGTTCCGGTGCTGCTGCGCCTGACCACGCGCATCTGCCACGTCAAGCGCTCGGTGCGCATCGAAGCTGCGCTGCCGCCGCCGGAGCGCCTGCAATACACCAAGGACGCCAGCCGCTGGGTGTTGTCGCCTGGCCATATCGCTCAGCGCCTGAAGGTGCGGGCCGAGCGCGACACCGCGTTGCGCGCCGAAGCCGAGGCCTCGCACTGGAACATGATCGAGCCCGGCTCCGACCGGCGTCTGGGCGTGATCGCATCGGGTCCCGTGTGCCAGGCGATACGCGAAGCGTTGCCGCAGACACCGTTGCTGTCGCTGGGCTTCAGCGCACCCCTGCCGATCGACTTGATCCGGCGCTTTGCGGCGACCGTCGATGCCGTACTGGTCGTCGAAGAAACCGAACCTCTGGTCGAAACCGAACTGCGCGCCGCCGGTCTTGCCGTGCACGGGCGCAGCCTGCTGCCGCCGTTCGGCGAAGTCTCGGGCGAACACGTTGCCCGCGCGGCCCGCTCGGTGCTCGGCGAAAGCGAACCTGTGCCGGCGGCGCGCAAGCCCCACCCGGTCTTCACCCGTCCGCCGACCTTGTGCGCGGGCTGCGGCTATCTGGGCGTCTACTACTGGCTGTCGCGCATGCCCAATGCCATCGTCTGCGGCGATATCGGCTGCTACACCCTGGGAGCCAGTCCGCCCTGGAGCGCGGTCGACACGGTCGTGGCCATGGGTGCGTCACTGGGGATGGCCGGCGGCGTGGCCAAGGCGATGGCCAACGAGCCGCAGCCAAGGCCGGTGATCGCGGTGATCGGTGACTCGACCTTTCTGCATTCGGGCATGCAGGGCTTGCTCAACCTCACTTATCAGCGCGCCAACGTGACCGTGCTGCTGCTGGACAATCGCGCCACCGCAATGACCGGCGGCCAGAACAATCCGGCCAACGGCCGTGACATGGACGGCAACGCGGCACCCGTGCGCGTGGACCTGGCCAAGCTCGTGGAGGCGCTCGGCGTGCGCCCCGAGCGAATCCGCAGCACCGATCCCTACGAACTGCCGACCTTCCTGAAAGTGCTGCGAGAGGAAATGAAGGCCCAGGAGCCGTCGGTGATCATCACGACGCGGCCTTGCGTCTTCACTCCGGAATTCGATCGTGAGCCGGCGCTGGTGGTGGATGAGGCAATGTGCAACGGCTGCACCAACTGCCTGGATGTCGGCTGCCCCGCCCTGCTGGTGACGCGGCGCGAACAGCGGGTGCGGGCGTCGGGCACCACCGTGGAGCTCGCGTGGGTCGAGATCGACGAGCAGCTTTGCACCGGCTGCGCCATTTGCGCCAAGGCCTGCTCGCGCGGAGCCATCGCCCGCAAGGTACCTCAGCGCGTGATCAACCTGGAGAGCGCATGACAACCAATATCCTGCTGGTTGGCATCGGCGGCCAGGGCGTGATGACGGCGGCCGACGTGCTCGCACGTGTGGCGTTGGCCACGGGCTGGGACGCGACCAAGACCGAGATTGCGGGCATGTCGCAGCGCGGCGGCGTCGTGAGTTCGCAGGTGCGCATCGGACCGCGCGTGTACGCCAGCGAGATCGAGCCGGGCCAGGTCGACCTGCTGCTGGCAATGGAAGCGGCGGAGGCGTTGCGCTGGTGCCATTGGCTCGCCCCCACGGGTCGCGTCATCGTCAATACGTTGCGCGCGGTGCCACCGGTTGTGAGCAGCGGCCGTGCCCATTACCCCGAAGATCCCGTCGGCGCTTTGCGCGCGCTTGGCTGCGAGGCAGTGTCCCTGGACGCCGGCACCATCGCGATAGGCCTCGGGGACGCCCGCCTGGCCAACACCGTCATGCTCGGCGCGGCTGCCGATAGCCTGCCGTTCGAAAGCGACGCCCTGCTGGCACAGATACTTACGCGTTTCGCCGGCAAGGAAGAGCTGCGTCAGCGCAACGCCGCGGCTTTCGAGGCCGGACGCGATGCGCGTTGTGAACAAGGTCCTTCCCGAGTTGTGCGGGGGCATCATCAACCCTACCGTCATAGTTGTTGATTTTTTTCAGTCGCTGTGCAAACTTGGGCGCTATGCCTGAGGACAACCTTCTTGCCGCATTCATCCGCGCCATCGCGTGGGAGCTCGTTCAATTGGGTTACCGTCCAAGCGATCAGCCGCGTTATCTGAAGCGCGATGACGGCGAACCGTTGCGGCTTGTCGCCGAGGAAGTTTGGCAAGCGGTGAATTCAATCCTGGCCGGGCGCGAAGAGGAAATCGGCTCACAGCCCGCCGGTTCATCGCACAAGGATTCGCTATAAGGCAGCCAACGCGAGCCGGACCTCTTCCGCGTCGATCGAACGCGCCGAACCGAAGCCGGCCACTTGGCGTGCGCCCTTGACTTCAATGGCAACGAACTTGAAGTCGGGCAGCTGAGTCATCATCTCCGCGTCCGGAAATCGTTCGAGATACGCTGTGCGGCATAGCTGCCATGGCTGGCTGTCGGGTTTGAGGACGCTGGCGATGCCATCGAGCGTCACGCGAGGCAACGCGTGCACCGGCTCCCCGGCAACTTCAGAGCGCATCACCATCAGCGACAGCCTCGGCCTGGCCTGCAGGTTGCGCGTGTGCTCCGCCAGGTCGCTGACGTGGATGACGACGCATCCGAGATGCTGCTCCAGCGCGTACGGAACCATCGAGACGAACGGCGCAGCTTCATCGCTGATCGTGCCCAGGGCGGCGACCCGTTGCGAGTGCAACAAGGACCTCAGCTGTTCGGTCAGCCTAGATACGTGAGGCATAGCCCGCGCCCGTCTACAGCTTGATGCCAAACGCCTTGGCGATCAGCCCAATGGCCTCGGGGCTGTCCCATTCCTTGGCACCCGTGTACTTGGCAAGCACCCGGCCCTTGGCATCCACCAGCAGGGTCAGGGGAAGGTGCTCCGCCCCCAGCATGTGTTCCAGAACCAACTTGCTGTCGATGAAGTTGCTGAACGAGGTGTTGGTCACCTTCAGGAACTGCTCCGCACGGTCCACGTAGTCGTCGGTCGAAACGCCGATCACATTGAACTGCTTGCCGCCGTAGCGCTGCGACAGCCGCTGCAACGACCCCATCTCCAGCCGGCAGGGGCCGCACCAGCTGGCCCAGACGTTGATGATCAAGGGCTTGCCGCGGAAGTCCGACAGCATCCTGGACGGTCCCGACAGCCCCTGCATGGGCACTTCGCGAAGGATTGCGCCGACTTCGACCTCGCCCGGCGTCTTGGCGAAGGCCGGTGAAGCTGCGCCCGCCAGCAACACCAGCATGAACAAGATGATTGCTTTCATGCGCCAAGCTTACCAGCGGCTCGGCCTGGCGACAACGCACGGCACGGGCGCGCGCCTCGGACGATTCCTAGGCCTTTTCGGGCGGATTGAACCGGGCGAATCGGACGGCGCCGAGGGTTCGATTCAGCCGGCTCCGATGTCGAAAAGCGAGGGGGGTGGCCATAGTAGATGCACGCCACAGGCATTCACCTCACCGCATTCGGAGCCATGAAATGAACGATTCCTCGCTGATGCAATTCGAGCTGCGCTTCCAGCCCCTGCGCGACAGCGGCCAGGGCTACTCATTTCCATGTGACCCGAGGGGACTGGTCAACATTGACCAGCTGAGCGACAGGGCGCGCAACAACTATTTCTACGCCCGCGCCGTGGTCGGCCGCGAACTGTCGTTCCCCGCCGTGCGGACCAGGGTCCTGCACTAGACAGGATTTCCGCACGCGCTCACCCCGAGAACAATCTCCCGAACCCGGCTGAGCTCGCATTCCAGCCGCCGAGGCGGACCACGTCCCAGAAGCCGGCCGGTGAACTGGCCGTCGCCGGAAGTCCCAGCCGGTCCTCGAGCTGCCTGATCGCGTCCAGCGTCAGCAGGCCGCCGCACGAAATGAACACGCCCTGCGCCGAAGTGTCTTCGCGATAGACGGATTCCGACAGGTCCACCAGGGTTTGCGTCGTCACTTCACCGACCTGCCTCACGCCGGTAATGGACAGCCCTTTGATGGCGGTGACGGTTAATCCGGCCGTGGTGAGGTAGTCGACGAGACGTGCGTTCAGTTCGTCGATGTACGACGTGGCGACCGCCACCCGCTGGATCCCCAGCTGCCGCAACGCCGCGACGATCGCGTGGCTCATCGTGGTGCAGGGAACGCCGGTCGCCTCCTGCATCGCTGCGCGCAGCGACTGGGTGAAGTCCGGGCCCTGGTAGAAGCTGATGGAGGTGCCCATCAGCGAGATCACCTGTGCACCGGCGTCGCGCAGCTCGACCGCCTTGTCCACGATGCTGCCCATGACGGGCTTGAATCCGGTGGGCGAAACGGCGTCGATGCCGAGCCCGCGCGCGATGAATTTGATGCGGTCGCCGTAAAGCATGGCGGCATCGAGCGGCACCTGGCCCGCGGCGGGCGGAACGATCAGTCCAGCACAAGGTGTGTTCATCATTCCGCCGAGATCTTCTGCGCTTTGATGATCCTGCCCCACTCGGCGGATTCACGCACCATGTCGGCCGCGAGCGGAGCGGAAGCCATGTACGCGGGAATCGCACCTTGCTGGGCCGCGGCCTGCGCGAGTTCGGGACTGGCGAGTACCGTGCGCACGGCGTCGTTGAGTTTGTCCACCACCGGCGCCGGGGTACCTGCGGGCGCCAGCAGGAACAGCCGCGGCGCCATGTCGAAGCCCGGCAGCGCCTCGGCCAGCGCCGGGACGTTTTCGGCACCCGCGAGCTTGCCCGTGCTCATCATGGCGATCGCGCGCAGCCGGCCGGACTTCGCTTGAGCCATGCCCGCCGCGGCGCTCACCACACCGAACGGAACCTGGCCGCTGATCACATCCGGAACGATCTGGGCGGCGCCGCGGTACGGAATGTGAAGCACGAAGGTGCCGGTCTGCGCCTTCATCATCTCGAAGCCGAGGTGATGCACGGTGCCGACTCCGGATGTGGCGTACGAGTACTTGCCCGGATTGGCTTTGAGCAGCCGGATCAATTCCTTGGGATTGGT
>DATNCB010000496.1:0-3598 GCA_035571715.1 Ramlibacter sp. | reverse complement strand
GGGCCGCCGCAGCTGATCGAGGTTCGCGCCACCTTGACACCCGAGGGCCGCATCGACGCCTGGGAAACCGAGATGTGGCTGCCGCGCGCCACCGCCAATCTCGAATGGATTCCGCTGTTGTCGCCCCAGGCGGCCGGACTGAAGCAGCCGGTCGGCCAAGCTTTGGGGCTGGTGACGCAAAACGGCGATCCATCCTATCCGGCCAACGCCGTCAAGGTCCATGTGCACTGGCTTGGCGCCGCGCCGCTGCGCCCGTCGAACATCCGCGCGCCAGGCAAGGTGGCCAACTGCTTCGCAGTGGAAAGTTTTGTCGACGAGCTCGCGGCTCAGGCCAAAGCCGACCCGATCCAGTTCCGGCTGCGCGATCTGGCCGAGCCCCGCGGCCGCGAAGTCATCGAGCGGCTGGCCCGCATGATGCAGTGGCAGGCGCGGCCCTCACCGCGGCCGGCGTCGGAGCAAAAGATCGCGACCGGCCGCGGCATGGCATTCGTGCACTACAAGCACAACGAAACCTTCGTCGCGGTCGGCATGGAAGTGCAAGTGGACCGCGGCACCGGCGCCATCGGCGTCCAGCGCGTGGCCTGCACCCACGATTGCGGCCTGATGATCAATCCCGACACCGTGCGTGCGCAGGTCGAGGGCAATATCCTGCAGACGCTGTCCCGTACCTTGCACGAGGAAACCACCTTCGACCGGTCGCGCGTGACGAGCGTCGATTGGGCCAGCTATCCGCTGCTGCGCTTCCCGGAAGTGCCGCGCCTGGAGATCGAGCTGATCCAGCGGCTGGACCAGCCACCGCTGGGCGCCGGCGAAGCGGCGTCGAGCCCCGTAGCGGCGGCGCTGGCCAATGCGGTGTTCGACGCCACCGGCGTGCGCCTGCGCACAGTGCCGTTCACGCGTGACCGCGTCAAGGCGCTGATGGGCTAAATCACCACCGGCTCGGGTTCGAGCCGGATGCCGAAGCGTTCGTACACGCTGGTCTGGATGGCCCGCGCCAGCGTCACCACTTCGCCGCCGGTGGCGCCGCCGCGGTTCACCAGCACCAGGGCCTGTTTTTCGTAGACACCGGCATTTCCCACCGACTTGCCCTTCCAGCCGCACGCGTCGATCAGCCAGCCGGCCGCCAGCTTGATCGTGCCGTCGGGCATCGGGTAGTGCACGATCTTCGGCTCGCGCGCGATGATGTCCTGGCACTGCTCGGGTGTGACGGTGGGGTTCTTGAAAAAGCTGCCGGCGTTGCCGATCACGCGCGGGTCGGGCAGTTTGGCAGTGCGGATGGCGCAGACCCAGTCGTAGATCTGGCGCGGCGAGGGCGCGTTGATGCCGCTGTCATGCAGCTTGCGCTGCAAGTCCAGGTAGCCCAGCTCCGGCTTCCACGGCTTGGGCAGGCGATAGCGCACCCGCAGGATCAGCGAGCGGCCGCCAAGACCGAAATCACCCTCCTTGGCCGCGAAATGCTTGAACACGGAGTCGCGGTAGCCGAAAGCGCATTGGGCCGCATCCAACGTGAAGGTCTTGCCCGTGAACAGGTCGATTGCATCCAGCGCCTCGAAGCGATCCTGCAATTCCACGCCATAGGCACCCACGTTCTGCACCGGCGAGGCGCCCGCCGTCCCCGGGATCAGCGCCAGGTTCTCCAGGCCCGGGTAGCCCTGGTCCAGCGTCCAGGTGACGAAGTCGTGCCAGTTCTCCCCGGCCCCCGCTTCCACGATCGTCGCCCGCGGCCCGTCCTCGATCAGGCGCCGCCCCATGACCTCGACCTTGAGCACCAGCGGCTTGACGTCGCCGGTGAGCACGATGTTGCTGCCGCCCCCCAGCACGAACTTGGGAATGGAGCCCAGATCGGAATCCGCCAGCACTTCCCGCACGTCCGTTTCGCCGCGCACCCGCACCAATGCACGTGCCTTGGCGACGATGCCAAAGCTGTTGTGCGACTGCAGGGGTACGTTTTGCTCCACGAACATGGGAGAATTGTCGCATCTGAGCAATGCATACCGGGGAGGTCTCATGCCATCGTTCGACACAGTCTGCGAGCCCAATATGGTGGAGGTGAAGAACGCCGTGGAGAACACCGCCAAGGAGATCGGCACGCGCTTCGATTTCAAGGGCACTTCGGCGGCAATCGAGCTCAAGGACAAGGACATCACGCTGTTCGGCGACGCGCAATTCCAGCTCACCCAGGTCGACGACATCCTCACCGCCAAGCTCGCCAAGCGCAATGTGGACGTGCGTTTCCTGGACAAGGGCGAGGTGCAGAAGATCGGCGGCGACAAGGTCAAGCAGGTGGTCAAGGTGCGAAGCGGCATCGAATCGGACCGTGCCAAGAAGATCACGCGCCTCGTCAAGGACAGCAAGCTGAAGGTGCAGGCAGCCATCCAGGGCGAGGCCGTGCGCATCACCGGCGCCAAGCGCGACGACCTGCAGGCGGCGATGGCGCTGATCCGCAAGGAGATCACCGACGTGCCGCTGTCGTTCGACAACTTCCGCGATTGACCGCATGCGAGTTCTTGTTGGATGCCTAGCGCTGCTCGCCTGCGCCGCCGCGGCCGCTCAGTCTGTCGCGCTGCAGGGCATGCTGGGATCGAAGGCGCTTTTGATCGTGGACGGCACCGCACCCAAGACCGTCGCGCCGGGTGACACGCATAGGGGCGTGAAGGTCATCTCCACCTCCGGCGATGAGGCCGTGGTCGAGATTGCCGGCAAGCGCCATTTGTTGCACGTGGGCGATGCCCCGGCCAGCGTGGGTGCCGGTGGCGCGGTGCGCGGCAACCGCATCGTGCTCACGGCCGGCAGCGGCGGGCACTTCACAACGCAAGGCGCGATCAATGGCCAGGCGGTTCAGTTCCTGGTGGACACCGGCGCGACTTCCATTGCCCTGGGCGTGGCCGACGCCGAGCGCATCGGCCTGAACTATAAGTCCGGCGAGCCGGCCTGGGGCAGAACGGCCAACGGCACGGTGCCGACGTGGCGTGTGAAGCTGGGTTCGGTACGCATCGGCGACGTGGAAATCTACGACGTCGACGCCTCGGTGCTGCCTGGGGGAATGCCCTACGTGTTGCTGGGCAACAGCTTTCTGAGCCGCTTCCAGATGAGACGCGACAACGACCAGATGGTTCTCGACCGGCGGTACTGACACCGAGCCATGCCGGAACCCAGCACCGAAGCCGCCACCGCGCTTTCCGAGGACTCGCGCTCCGCCTTCGCGCCGCTGCGGCGGCCGGTGTTCCGCATGTTGTGGATCACGTGGATGGCGGCCAACACGTCGATGTGGATGAACGACGTGGCGGCCGCGTGGCTGATGACCTCGCTCGGGCCGTCCCCGCTCTGGGTGGCGCTGGTGCAGTCGGCCTCGACGCTGCCGGTGTTCATGCTGGGGCTTCCCAGCGGCGCATTTGCCGACATCCTGGACCGGCGCCGCTACTTCATGATGACGCAGCTCTGGGTCGCCGGCGTGGCGTCGATCATCTGCCTCACCGTGATGATGGGATGGATGACCGCGTCGCTGCTGCTGGCCCTCACGTTCGCCAATGGCGTGGGGCTGGCAATGCGCTGGCCGGTGTTCGCGGCGATCGTGCCCGAGCTGGTCCCGCGCTCACAA
>DATNCB010000495.1:0-3506 GCA_035571715.1 Ramlibacter sp. | reverse complement strand
TCGCTGGCCTCGATCTTCAGGCCGCCCTGTTCCCAGGCCAGGCGTTTCACATGCAGGCCCTCGCGCAGCGATCCCTGCACGCCTTCGGCTGTGAGCGGCTGCGACCGGGCGATGCGCCGCAGCACCCACTCGAGCGATCCTTCGCTGCCTGACCACCACCACAGCGCGGCGACGGCCGACAGGACAAGCACGATCAGCGTCATAAGCACGGCGGCCAGCCGTGAGTGCTGCCGGTCCTTGGGCGCGTTCAAAACGAGAACCCCACACTCATGTGCAGCCGCAGTTTGCGCGGCTTCACGCCCCAGGCCAGGGCGGCCTCCACCGGGCCGACGGGACTTTTCCAGCGCACGCCGGCACCCAGGCCGGTCGAGAACCGCAGATCGCTGACGCGATCGCTCACGCCGCCGGTGTCGATGAACAAAATGCTTTCGAAATTGGTCGGCAGCCCGCCGCGGCGGATCGGCCGTTGCCATTCGACGCTGCCCACCGCCTCGTAGCGGCCCGGGCCGATCTGGCCGCCGGGCAGGTCGACGCCGATCGCGCGATAGGCATAGCCGCGCACGGTGGTATCGCCGCCGGTGCGAAACATTTGTGTGGACGGCACGCGGGCCGACGCTCGCGCCAATACCGCTCCCAGTTCCGTGCGCAATTGCAGGCGCCCCTCGCGCAACGGGCGCAGGCCGAGCCAGCGAAAGACCGTGCGCTGAAACAGATTGCGGTCACCGGCGAGCGTGACGCCGCCGCCGAGTTCCAGGCCCAGGCCATAGCCGCGGGAGGGAACCGTCACGCTGTCGAAATAGCGGCCGGTCCATACGTAATTCACGCTGAGCGCGCTGCCGGCACCGCTGTCCGAAGAAGTCACCGGCGCGCCCGCTTCGGTCTGCACGGTGGCGCGCTCGTACTGGACATACACATTGCGGTCGATGTGCTCTTCGCTGCGCAGACGCCCGAACCGCAGCCGCTGCCCGTACGTGACCAGGTTGCCGTCGTCCAGCCGCTCGGCCCGCGCCAGCGTCGCCCAGCGCCAGCCGCGCTCGTCGGGGATGGCAGTCCACTCGGTCTGCACAAACGGCGTCTTGCGATCCACTTGCAATTTGGTCACCGCGCGCCATCCCAGCAGCGGCATCCGGTTGTGCGTGTGCTCGACCGAAAGGCGTGGCCCGCTGTCCGTGGTCAGGCCGATGCCGAACACGAATTTTTGCAGCGGCGCCTCGCGCACGGTCACCTGCGGCGGCGCCGCGTTGGGGTCGCTCTCCGGATCGACCAGGATGAACGCCGAATCGAAGTAGCCGCTGCTGGCCAGCCGCAACTGCGCCTCCACGATGCGCTGCTGGTCATAGATCGAACCCGGCGGCAAACGCGCCAGCCGCGGCACCAGCACCGGGTCGTAGCGCTCCACGCCGCTCACCTGCATCGCGCCGAGGCGAAACAGCGGACCCGAATCGAGCCGGAGGCCCAGGTGGGCGTGCTCGGGCGCGTCGATGTCGGCCAGGCTGTAGCTCATTCGGCCGGCGGGATAGCGGCGCGCGACCAGTTGCCGCACCGCCTGCGCCTTGGCGTCGTCCCAGCTCGACTGGGTGAACGCCCGCCCGACCGGCAAGCGCCAGCCGTTGCGGATTTCCTCGCGCTGCAGGACGGCATCGGGATCGCTGGTGCGTGCGATGTCGCCCTCGAAGTCGATGGCGACATCGCTCACTGCGGCGGCTTGTCCCGGATCGACTGCCACGACGATCGTCGGCCTCGCTCCCGGGCCGGGCTCGCGGGAGATCGAAACATCGGGGCTGAAAAAGCCCAGCGTCGCTACCAGCTCGCGCACGTCGCGTTCGGTGAGCGAGATCAGGCGGGCTAGTTCCGCGTCGTCCAGATCGCTCACTTCGCGGTAGCGCAACAACTCCAGATGGCGCTCGAGCAGCGTGCGGACCTCCTCGGGCGCGCGGATCTCGATATCGAATGACGGACCGGCCGCCGCCTCGGCCGGGACGGCGGGTTCGGCCGGAGCAGCCGGCTGCGCGGCTGCGGGCGCAAGGTACAGCACGACGCTGGCGCCGAGCGCGCCCAAGAGCTTGCAGATCATGTCCTGTTCGATGGCGTTGCCGGTGTCGCGATGAGCTTGGGGCAACAGCTGCAACTATGCGGGTTGCGCGGCGAAACGCCCGTAGTCCATTTCCGACACGTCTTCTCCCTCCCTTTAAGACCCCTCTAAGCACCCGCAGCCCATAATCTTCGCAGCCCCCGGGAAAGAGGATACATGCGACTGCTGCTGGTCGAAGACGACGCCATGATCGGCGAAGCCGTGCTCGACGCCTTGCGCGCCGAGCATTACGCGGTCGACTGGGTGCGCGACGGCGCGATGGCCGATTCGGCCCTGCGCAGCGAAAACTACGACCTGGTCCTGCTCGACCTGGGGCTGCCCAAGCGCGATGGCCTGGACGTGCTGCGCTCGCTGCGCGCGCGGCGATCGGCTGTGCCGGTGCTGGTGGCCACCGCGCGCGACGCCGTCGGCGATCGCATTGCCGGGCTGGACGCCGGGGCCGACGACTATGTGGTCAAACCCTACGACACCGAAGAGCTGCTGGCGCGCATTCGCGCCCTGATCCGGCGCAGCGCCGGGCGCGGAGAGCCGGTGTTCAGCCACAAGGGCGTGACACTCAACCCGGCCACGCGCGAGGCGGCCATCAACGGCGATCCGGTGTCGCTGTCGGCGCGCGAGTGGGCCGTGCTGGAACCGATGCTGGCACGGCCGGGCGTGGTGTTTTCGCGGGCACAGCTCGAAGAAAAGCTCTACGGCTGGAAGGACGAAATCAGCAGCAACGCCGTGGAAGTCTATGTGCATGGGCTGCGCAAGAAGCTCGGCAGCGAGTTGATCCAGACCGTGCGCGGCCTAGGCTACGTGGTGCCGCGGCAGTGATGGCGCGAGCAACGAATCCGGCTCCGCATTCACTGCGCCGGCGCCTGTTGTGGCTGGTGCTGGCGGCGATCGCCTTCGCTTCGGTGTTGCAGGCCAGCAGTGCCTATCGCACGGCATTGCGGCAGGCCGACACGATGTTCGACTACCACCTGCAGGAACTCGCGCGCTCGGTACAGGGCGGCATGCGTTTCACGCCCGGCGCCGAACCGGGTTCCAACGACGTCCTGGTGCAGATCTGGGGCCCGGACGGCGCGCAGATTTTTCGCTCGACCGAGAAAGAGTTGCCGGAGCGCGCGGTGCTGGGCTTTTCCGACATGTCCGTCAACGGCGTGCCCTATCGCGTCTATTCGCTCCAGACCTCCGAACACACGATCCAGATCGCGCAGGACCTCGACGCGCGGCAGCGGCGGGCACGCTTTCTTGCCCTGCGCGCCGTCTTTCCGGTGGCATTGCTGGGGCCGCTGTTGATGATGGCGGTGTGGTGGCTGATCAGCCGTTCGCTGGCACCGGTCGAACGAATGCGCCGGCAGGTCGCCGGCCGCGCCGCCGACGACCTGTCGCCTTTGCCCGATGCCGGGCTACCCGAGGAAGTGCTGCC
>DATNCB010000494.1:0-1466 GCA_035571715.1 Ramlibacter sp. | reverse complement strand
ACGGGCTTGCCGTCCATCAGGGCCGGGCCTACCCGGCGCGCCAGATCCATGAAGCGATGGAACATCTTGCGTTTGAGCCAGCCGGCATCTTCCATCCGGATCATGACCGTCGTCAACAGGCCCTCGAACACGCGCGGCGGGGCGAAGTAGTAGGTGGGGCCGATCTCCTTGAGATCGATCACGACCGTCGCCGCGGACTCGGGGCAATTCACCACATACCCGCAGGCCAGCCACTGCGCGTAGCTGAAGATGTTCTGCCCGATCCAGGCCGGCGGTAAATAGGCCAGCACTTCTTCGCGATGTGTCAGCTTGTCGAACTGCGCGCCGGCGTGCCCGCGATCGAGCAAAGTCCTGTGGCTATGCACGACGCCCTTCGGGTTGCCCGTGGTCCCGGACGTGAAGAACATCGCAGCGACATCGTCGGGCTTGGCCTTTTCCACTTCGCTCTTGAAGAAGGAGGGATGCTGCTGCGCGAATGCGCTGCCGGCGGCGATCAGCTCGTCCATCGATTGAAGGCCGGGTTCACTGTACTTGCGCAGGCCGCGCGGGTCGTCATAGAAGATGCCGACAAGGCGCGGGCACTGCGCCCGGATCTCCAGCAACTTGTCGACCTGCTCCTGATCCTCGGCGAAAGCGAAGCGCACCTCGGCGTTGTTGATGGGAAATACGCACTCGGCAGCGGCTGCGTCCTGGTACAGCGGAATCGGAACGGCGCCCAGCGCTTGCGCCGCCAGCATCGTCGCGTACAGGCGCGGCCGATTGGCGCCGATCACGATCATGTGTTCGCCGGCCGCCAGTCCCGCCTGATGCAGCCCGCAGGCAACCTGCTCCACCAGCTGGGCCATTGCCGCCCAGCTATGGGTTTGCCAGATCCCGTATTCCTTCTCGCGCATCGCGGGCTCGGCGGGGCGCTGCGCTGCATGCTGGAGCAGCAGCCGCGGGAACGTCGTCTCCATGGGGTTGTCCTTGTTGATCGCCTAACGGAACTGAGCGCATACTAGGACTGACTTTGACGCCAACTTGTCTTTGTAACGACATTCCTAGGGAATGTCCTAGTAGGGCGAGCCCTGGGGCATCATTGACGCTGCAGGGTCGCCCGCTTCATACAGCACCATATCGAGCCATGGCGACTGACCTGACCCTGCACCAGCGGCGGCGCGACCCCACGGCCACCGAGCTGGCCGGCATTCCCTGGTTGAAGCTGCTCAAAGCGGACGAATATGAGACGGTGGTGACTGCGCTGAAGGTTGGCGACGCCCTGCCGGGTGACTTCGTCTGCCGGATTGGGCGACCGGTGACTTACTGGTTCGGCGTGGTCGAAGGTTTGCTCAAAATGAGCACCGACAACGAACAGGGTCATACCATGACCTTCACCGGCGTGCCGCCCGGCGGCTGGTTTGGCGAAGGCACAGCGCTCAAGCGCGAAAGCTATCGCTACAACATGCAGGCACTGCGCAAGAGCGTGG
>DATNCB010000493.1:0-4116 GCA_035571715.1 Ramlibacter sp. | reverse complement strand
CACAGAGCCCATGACCGGCCTGAAATGCTCGATGGGCTGCCGCGTGAGTGGTTCCACTTTGCGCACCTGTGCGACGCACAACTGCGCATTCCGTCCGATCGCGACGAAATGACCCGCATCATGCGCGAGGAGCGGCTCTATCCGGGCGAGGGCGGCATCGACATCGCGGGCATTCTCAGGCGTCTGCCCAAGATGGTCTACTCGATCGAACTTCCCCACCTGGCGCGGGTCAAGGAAATGGGATACGCGGAACACGCATTTCGATGCCTGGAATCGGCCAAGGCCTACTTTGCCACGAGCAAGGCCCGGTTGGCTTCGCGAGCGCGATCTCCGATCGCCGCGTGAAATGTTCGGTTGAACAGGGGCGATGCCGAACTGGCAAGTGCGAGTTCAGTGGCAGCGGCCATCAACTCGGGACCGAGTTCCTGCATGCGCCCCTCGGTCAGGCGCACCAGCGGTCCGGCGATGGTGATCACGCCAATGGTCGGTGCGCCCTTGCGGCGCACGGGCGCCGCCATGGCGCTCATGCCTGGCGCGTACATCTCGGCGATGATGCTGAAGCCACGCTTGCGGTCGTCCTGCAGGATGCGAGTGAAAGCCTTGATGGTGGTGGGCGCGTTGCGGCCGTAGTGCCTGGGGTCTCCGAAGCCCTGCTTGGACACGATCTCGATGGCCTTCTCATCGCTCAGGGTCATCAGCCATGCGTGGCCCGCTGCGCTGCAGGACAGCCTCACGTCAATGCCCATGTCCGGGTCGTAGCGAAGGCCGGAGCGCGCGCCCTGCGCCTTGGCTACGAAGGTGAGGCGCTCGCCATCCACGACGGCCAGCCTGACCAGTTCGCCAGAGATGGCGGCGAGCCGGTCGATCAGCGGCTGGGCGATGTCGACGATGCCGGAACTGCTCAGAAAACTGAGGCCGAGCGCCGCGAGCTTGGTGGTCAGGGCGTACTCGCCATGGTCACGCACTTGCCGCACGTAACCGCAGCGCGCCAGCTCCGTCAACTGGCGATGACAGGCACTGCGTGGCATGTCCAGCTCCTCCGCGATGCCGGCCAATGTCTTGCCCTCCGGATGGCCGGCAAGTAACTCGAGGATTTTCAATGAC
This sequence comes from Ramlibacter sp., assembly GCA_035571715.1. Classification (GTDB taxonomy): domain Bacteria; phylum Pseudomonadota; class Gammaproteobacteria; order Burkholderiales; family Burkholderiaceae_C; genus Ramlibacter. The sequence goes on along the minus strand of DATNCB010000493.1, from coordinate 3,012 downwards.
CGTTCAAGCGTGCTTTGCATTGGCTCATTCTCCTTGGGCTGCTCGATTCTATCCCAGCTGGAATCAAATTCCAATGTGGAATCAGATTCCAGTTCGCGCTACAATTCATCCAATTCGCTTCCTGGCGAGTCCGAAGATGGAAGCTCTTCGAAATATCAACGCGCTCAACTAACGTTCTTGAGGGTTCCCGTGAAAGATCTGATTTCCCACCAGCTGGTCAAGTACCTCGAGCATCGGGGCGTCGAACATATCTTTGGCCTGTGCGGGCATACCAACATCGCCGTCCTCGCGGCCCTGGAAAAAAGTTCGATCAAGTTCGTCAACACCCGGCACGAGCAGGTCGCCGCGCATGCGGCCGATGGTTATGCGAGGGCCAAGCGGCAGACCGCCGTCGTGCTGAGCCATCTCGGGCCTGGCTTGACCAACGCCTCCACCGGAATCGCGAACGCCTCGCTGGACTCGATTCCCATCGTGGTGATCGCCGGGGATGTGCCCAGCCACTACTACGGCAAGCACCCGCACCAGGAAGTGAACCTGCATTCGGATGCATCGCAGTCGGAAATCTACCGGCCGTTCGTCAAGCGCGTGTGGCGGGTCGAGCGCCCCGAGCTGTTCCCGGAGATCATCGAGAAGGCTTTCCAGCTCGCCGAAACCGGCCGGCCCGGACCGGTGCTGGTATCGGTGCCGATGGACATTTTCTCGAGGGAGGTGGATGTCGCGCTGTTCGACCGCCTGAAATTGCACACCAAGAAGCTGCACAAACCTTCCATAGACGACGAAACTGCGGCGCGCATCGTCCAGATGCTCGTGGCGGCGAAGAATCCGGTGATCCATGTCGGCGGTGGCGTCGTCCTTGCCGATGCCACCGGCGAGTTGAACGAGTTCGTCACCCACATGTCGATCCCGGTGTCGCACAGCCTGATGGGCAAAGGCGTCCTGCCCGACGACCATCCCATGACGCTCGGCATGACGGGCTTCTGGGGAACCAAATTCATCAACGACAAGTGCCGCAATGCCGACGTCGTCTTCGGCCTCGGAACGCGTTTCGCGGAAGCCGACTGCAGCTCCTGGGAGTCGGAATACACGTTCAGTTTTCCTCCCGCCAAGTTGATCCATGTCGATATCGACCCGAGCGAAATCGGCCGCAACTACCCCGTGGAGATCGGCGCCGTGGCCGACTTGAAACAGGCGCTCGTCGTGCTCAACCGGGTGGCAAAGAAGCTCTACCCGCAACCGCGCAGCAATCCGGCGCTGGCGCAGGAAATCGCTGCCAATCGCGAGGTGTTCCAGGCCGGCAACCGGGCTCATGAGCGCAGCAATGCCTTCCCCTTGCGCCCCGAACGCATCCTTGCCGACGCGCGGGCGGTGCTGCCGCGCAACGCGCTCATCACGACCGACGTCGGCTGGAACAAGAACGGCGTCGGCCAGCAGTTTCCAATTTACGAGCCCGGCAGCATCCTGACGCCGGGCGGCTATGCGACGATGGGATTCGGCGCGCCGGCAGCCATTGGTGCCAAGATCGCCTTCCCCGACCGGGTCGTCGTGGCCCTGGTGGGCGATGGCGGCTTCGGGCAGAACCCGGCGATGTTGGCCACGGCCGTTCAAGATGACGTCGCGGTGGTGTGGATCATCATGAACAACTGCGCTTTCGGCACCATCGCGGGACTGGAGAAAGCGCATTTCGGCACGACCTTCGGCACGGAGTTCCACAAGGATGGCAAGCCCTACCTGGTGGACTACGCCGCAATCGCCCGCGCCTACGGCGCCGAGGGTGTGCAGATCACCTCGGCCGACGAGTTCAAGCCGGCGCTGGAACGAGCGATAGCGTCCAAGCGGCCGTTCGTCATCGACGTCGCCATGCAGAACGCGCCGGTACCCACCGACGGGCACTGGAACATCATGGACATCTATTCCCCGGGGAAGAAGGTCCACCACGCGGACACGTCCCGGCCGTGAACGGCCGCCCTGGCCACCAACCGATCACCAACCCTTTTTGGAGTCAACACGAATGAGCGCACCTGAACTGGTGAAGACCGACATCAACTCTGATCAGCGAGCCGAGCTCGATGCCGCTTTCGAGCGCGCCCGCAAGGCGCTGGCCATCATCGAAACCTACGACCAGGCCCGCGTGGACCGGCTGTGCCAGGCCGTGGCCTGGGCGGTATCCAACAAGAAGACATTCACCGAGCTCGTCACGATGGGCATTGCCGAGAGCGGCCTGGGCGACGCCGACAGCCGCATGAACAAGCGCATGAAAATCCGCGGCGTGCTGCGCGATGCGCTGCGCCAGAAGAGCGTGGGCATCATCGAGGAGATCCCGGAAAAGGGCATCGCGAAATACGGCAAGCCGGCCGGCGTCGTTGCCTGCATCGTGCCCACCACGAACCCCGACCTGACCCCTGCCGGCAACGCCATCTATGCCATCAAGGCGCGCGACGTCGTCATCTTCTCGCCCCACCCGCGGGCCAAGAAGACCTCGTTCGAGACCGTGCGCCTGATGCGCGAGGCGCTCGAACGTGAAGGCGCGCCGGCCGACATCCTGCAATGCCTGACCAAGGTGAACATTCCCATGTCGCAGGCGCTGATGGCGCGGGCGGACCTGGTCATCGCCACCGGCGGGCAGCCGATGGTGCGCGCCGCCTACAGCTCGGGCACTCCCGCGTACGGAGTGGGTGCCGGCAACGCGACGATGATCATCGACGAGACCGCCAACATCGAGGAAGCGGCGCGCAACACGCGCCTGAGCAAGACCTCCGATTACGGCTCGGGTTGCTCGGCCGACGGCAACCTGATCATCCAGGAAGGCATCTTCGACGCGATGCTGGCGCAACTCGTGAAGGAGGGCGGCTATCTCGCCAGCGAATCCGAAAAGGCCATGCTGCGCAAGGCGATGTGGGACGACGAGGGCCATCGCCTCGGCGACACGGTCGCCATCGCGCCGCAGAAGCTGGCCGCCGCCGCCGGGTTCCAGATCCCGGCGGACCGCAAGTTCATCATCGTGCGCGGCGACGG
>DATNCB010000492.1:0-24505 GCA_035571715.1 Ramlibacter sp. | reverse complement strand
AGCAGGTCCTCCAATTGCTGCGCCGTCGGCTGTTTTTTCGTGACGACCTTCAGCTCGGCCAAATTCAGCTCACGGTTGTCGGCGGTTTGCATCAGCAGGCCGGACCCCACGCGCTTGACGTCCATCGCATTGCGCCCGTTGTCCCAGTCGCTGCTGCCACCCGGCGGCATGCCGATCTGCAGGATCCGCACATTGGCCTTGCTCTTGAAGGCGTCCAGCGCCTGCGGCGTGTAATCGGGCGCCATCAGCACTTCGACGAACTGCTTGGATACTGCCTCCGCCGCCGCGCCATCCAGCGTGCGATTGAAAGCGATGATGCCGCCGAAAGCCGAAGTGGAATCGGTCTTGAATGCCTTGCTGTAGGCGGCCAGCGGATCCTTGCCCACCGCCACGCCGCACGGATTGGCATGCTTGACGATCACGCAGGCGGGCACATCGAAGCTCTTGACGCATTCCCATGCGGCATCGGCATCGCCGATGTTGTTGTACGACAGCTCCTTGCCCTGCAGCTGCCTGGCGGTGACCAGCGATCCGGGTGCCGGATGCAAGTCGCGATAGAACGCCGCCTGCTGATGCGGATTTTCGCCATAGCGCAGGTCCTGCAGCTTGACGAAGCGGCCGTTGGCCTGCGACGGGAACAGCGCGCGCGATCCGCCTTCCTGGATGCTCGAGAGATAGTCGCTGATGGCGGCGTCGTAATTGCTGATGCGGTTGAACGCGGCCACCGAAAGCGCGAACCTCGTCTTTTCGGAAAGCTGGCCCGCGGTCCGCAGCTCTTCCAGCACGAGCGGGTACTGCGACGCGTCGGTCAGCACGCCCACGTCCTTCCAGTTCTTGGCCGCTGAACGCACCATCGCCGGTCCGCCGATATCGATGTTCTCGATCGCGTCCTCCAATGTGCAGCCGGACCTGGCGACCGTGGCTTCGAACGGATAGAGATTGACCACCAGCAGGTCGATGGTGTCGATGCCGTGGGCCTTGAGCGCAGCCATGTGCTCGGGCAGCTCGCGCCGCGCCAGCAGGCCGCCATGCACCTTGGGGTGCAGCGTCTTGACGCGCCCATCGAGCATCTCCGGAAAGTCGGTGACCTGCGCCACTTCGGTCACCGACAGGCCCTCGCCGGCCAGCAGCGCGGCGGTGCCGCCGGTCGAAATGAGCCGGATGCCCAATGCATGCAGCGCGCGCGCGAATTCGACAATGCCGGTCTTGTCTGAAACGGAGATCAGTGCGTTCATATATTTCTTAGTCAGTTGGGGACAGAGCTGAAGATCTGTCCCGCAAATTTCTTGGAAGGACAGAGCCGAAGATCTGCCCGGCAAGTTACTTAATAAGCCTGTGTTCGAGCAGCTTCTTGCGCAGCGTATTGCGGTTCAGCCCCAGCCATTCGGCCGCCTTCGATTGATTCTGCTCGGCCTTCGCCATCACGACTTCGAGCAGCGGTTTTTCCACGACCTTGACCAGCATCTCGTACATGCCGTCGGGTTCGGTGCCGCGCAAATCCCGGAAGTAGCCCTCCAGGCTGGTGCGCACGCATTCTTCGATGTGCTTCTTGCTCATGCTTCGATTGCTTCTTCTTCACCCGCCAGCGGCGCGGTCACGGGCATCCGGTCGGTGATACTTGCGAGCTCGTCGAAAAACGCGGCAACGGCATGCAACTGTCCGGCGCTGTCTTCAACTGAATTCATCCGGGCGCGAAAGGCAGCGCCGCCGGGCAGAGATTTCACGTACCAGCCGATGTGCTTGCGGGCGCTGCGCACGCCGGTGAATTCCCCGTACAGACCGTAGTGATCGTGCAGGTGCTCCAGCAGCAGGCGCCGCACCTCGGCTACCAGCGGCGGCGCCAGGTGGGTGCCGTTCGCCAGGAAATAAGCCAGCTCGCGAAAAATCCAGGGCCGGCCTTGCGCGGCGCGCCCGATCATGATTGCGTCGGCTTTCGTATACGCCAGCACGTCGCGCGCCTGCTCGGGCGTGGCGATGTCGCCATTCGCGACGACTGGCACCCGTACCGCGGCCTTGACAGCGGCGATCGTGTCGTATTCCGCGTGTCCGCCGTAGCCTTGCTCGCGCGTGCGGCCATGCACGGTGAGCATCTGCACGCCGGCATCCTCGAAAGCACGGGCCAGCTTCACCGCGTTCCTGTGCGAATGACGCCAGCCGGTGCGCATCTTCAGTGTGACCGGCACGCCGTGCGGCGCGCAAGCTTTGACGACAGCCTGTGCGATCTCTGTCGCCAGCGTTTCATCCTGCATCAACGCCGATCCGGCCCACTTGTTGCAGACCTTCTTGGCCGGGCAGCCCATGTTGATGTCGATGATCTGCGCGCCACGCTCGATGTTGTAGGCAGCCGCCTCAGCCATCATCGCTGCGTCGGTGCCCGCGATCTGTACCGCAATCGGTCCGGGTTCGCCCTGGTGGTCGGCCCGTCGCGAGGTTTTCAGGCTGGCCCACAACTCGCGGCGCGAGGTCACCATCTCGCTGACCGCGTAGCCCGCGCCAAGTTGGCGGCACAGTTGGCGAAACGGCCGGTCGGTCACACCTGCCATCGGCGCCGCGAACAGATTGTTCGCCAGGAGGTAGGGGCCGATGTTCATGCGAAAGGGCAATGCCGGGCTGCTGAAAAATGAGGCACGATTGTATGCCCGCCGCGTTTCAACGGCTGAAATAGAAAGTACGTGGCTGCCTACAAGTTCACGGTCTGTGCATCCCTATACTGCCCGTCAATGAAGCTTCCGCAAGCACGCACCATCCGATGCCGTTTCACGCAGGCATCGGCGTTGCGCGCTCGATGGGTTGGGCACTGAGATGCCGGCCTGGCTCGAAATTGTCCTGGCCTGGCTGGCGCTGCCGCGATTTGGGCTGAGCACCTTGTTTGTCGTCGCCTTCGTATCCGCAACGCTGTTGCCCGTCGGTTCGGAGCCGGCGCTGTACGGCCTGCTGCGTTTGAACCCCGACTTGTTCTGGAGCGCGATCTTCGTGGCAACCGCCGGCAATACGCTGGGCGGCGTAGTCGATTGGTGGATGGGTTACGGGGCCCACCAGATCGTGGATAAGTACCATCATTCGCGTTCGCATCTGAAAGCGATCGAATGGCTGCAGCGCCTCGGGCCTAAAGCCTGCCTGTTGGCGTGGCTGCCGATCGTGGGCGATCCGCTCTGCGCCGTGGCCGGCTGGCTCAAGCTGTCGTTCTGGCCCTGTGTGGGGTATATGGCGGTTGGGAAATTCGTGCGCTACGTGACCATGACGGCGGCGTTGCTGTGGGTGTTTCCGCGGTAAGGCGGCGTCTTGCATCGATGCGTCTTGGCCGAGCCTGAATCCGGGCAACTTCACGGCTGATTTCGATTTCGGCGTTTCGCCGCCGCCTGAAGTCGTTTCACCCCTCCGATTGCGCATCCCATCGCTATCGCCTTGGCGTGAAGAAGAGCTTCGCCTAACCTGGAAATCATTCCGGGAGCAACAACATGAAGGCCTTCCTGTCCGTGAAGATCGCACTGCTGCCATTTGTCCTGTTCTGGACGTTGAGCGGTCTGGGGTACTCGTTGCCGGGTGCGCTCGCCGGCGCCGCGCTGGCCGCACTCGCGCTGGCTTATCGCGTTCGCACGCGCGGACCGATGCTGCTGGAAGGCGGCGCGCTGCTGGTCCTGCCACTCATCGCCTTGATGCACATGTCGCCGTTTGCGAGCTACGCGTCACATAGCGCGGCCTGGAGCTTCCTGGCCCTGGGCGCCGCTTGCGCCGTCTCGGTCCTGATCGGGCAGCCATGGACTGGCGCCTATGCGGCCACCGCCTGGCAAGGCGTCGCTCGAACACCGCTTTTCATGCAGATCAACCGCTTCATATCATCGCTGTGGGCCGCGGTGTTTGGCTATCTGGGCGTTGCCCAGTGGGTCGGTCTTGCTGGCGCCGCGACCTGGATCCCCGTCGCCATCGCGGCGCTGGCCTCGATCGCCCTGCCGCCGCTCATCGTCAGGCGCACGCTGAGCCGGCAAGTCGCGGCGCGAGAAAAATATTCCTGGCCGGCGCCCGAGTTCAATTCAACTACCGGGAAGGGCGCGAGCGACGTCAATGATGCGGATGTCGTGGTCGTCGGCGCCGGTCTCGGCGGCCTCACGGCGGCGGCGTTGCTGGCGCAATCCGGGCTGCGCGTCATCGTGCTGGAGCAACATGTCGTGCCGGGTGGTTTCGCCCATACCTGGCTGCGCAAAGGCAAGGATGGCGATGCCCGACCGGTGTTCCGTTTCGATTCGGGCGTCCACGACATTTCCGGCTGGTGGGACGGTGCCTCGGTGCACGGCGTGTTTCGCCGGCTTGGCCTGGCCCGTCGCCTGCAATGGCACCGGCTCGATCATCGTTATGTGACGTCGCAAGGAACTATCGATGTGCCGCGCCGCTGGGACGACTATGTCGAACAACTGGCCAGCGCCTTCCCATCCGGCGCCACCGGCATACGCGCGGCCATGGCGGACATCCGCACGATCCACGCTGCGATGTATTCGGAGGCACCGGCGAACAGCGGCATTCCGGGCTCGCCGAAGACCGTCGCTGGCTTGCTGGCCTTTGCGCGCCGCTATCCGCTGGCGGTGCGCTGGCTCGACAAGCCGTTCGACCAGTTCCTGGCAAGCCATATTTCCGATGCCGGCGCGCGGCAGGCGTTGCGGGCGCTTTCCGGCTATGTGACCGACGACGCCGACAGCGCCACCGTCCATCAGATGGTGCCCTTGTTCGGCTACTACCTGCATGGCGGCTATTACCCGGCCGGCGGCTCCGGCACCATCGCCGACGCGCTGGTGGAAGCCATCGAGCGCCACGGTGGTCATGTGCGCCTGAAGACCGCCGTGGAGCAGGTGCTGGTGGAAAACGGCCGCGCCTGCGGCGTGAGACTGCGCAACGCGCAAGTGCTGCGCGCCGCGGCCGTGATCATGAATGCCGATTTCCTGGGAGCGACACGCAAGCTGATCGATCCGGCCGTCTGGCCCACCGGGTTTCGCCAGTTGATCGACGCGGCGCAGCCGTCCTGTTCGGCCTTCGCCGTGCACCTGGGTGTGCGCGGCGATTTCGAAGGCGCCAAGCCGATCATCCATGTGGCGTCGCCGCGCGGCGGTGTCGGCGTTGTCATACCCAGCCTGGTCGATCCGAGCGCCGCTCCGGCTGGCTACAGCTGCGTCGAGCTGTTGCGCCTCGTGAGCCATGGCGAAGCCGCGCAATGGTTTGCCGATTCCGCACGTGAGGACGACAAGGCGTTGCGGCATTCGAGCCCCTACCTGGAGCGCAAGACAGCTCTTGGCGATGAATTGATCGCGCTCGCGGAAACCGTGCTGCCGGGACTTTCCGGGCGCATCGTGTTGCGCTGTGACGCCAGCCCAGTGACTTTTCGCCGCTATGCCTGGTCGACGCTCGGTGCAATTTACGGCACCCATTCGCAGGGCGGCAAGGTCGGCAGCAAGAGCCCTCTGCCCGGCCTGGTGTTCGCCGGTGCGATCACGCATGGAGCCGGCGTCGAGGCTGTGGTGATCTCCGGTGCGCGCGCGGCCGAAGCGTTGGTGCCCGGGCTGTTGACGACGCCCCGCCCCGTTCAGGACAGCATCGAACGCTTCGGTGAGCTTGCGCTCACACGTTGAACAGGAAGTTCAGCACGTCGCCGTCCTTGACCACGTACTCCTTGCCCTCGCTGCGCATCTTGCCCACGTCCTTGGCGCCCTGCTCGCCCTGGTACGCGATGTAGTCGTCGAAGGCGATGGTCTGGGCGCGGATGAAGCCGCGCTCGAAATCGGTGTGGATGACGCCGGCGGCCTGCGGTGCGCTGTCGCCGATATGGATGGTCCAGGCCCGCACTTCCTTCGGCCCCGCCGTGAAGTAGGTCTGCAGGCCCAGCAGCTTGAACGCCGCGCGGATCAGCCGATTCAAGCCCGGCTCATCCTGCCCGATTTCGGCCAGGAACATCTTCTTGTCCTCGTCGCTCATGTCGGCCATCTCGGCTTCCATCTTGGCGCAGATCACCACCACCGGCGCGCCCTGCTTCGCCGCGTACTCGCGCAGCTGGTCCAGGTAGGAGTTGTTCTCGAAACCCGACTCATCGACGTTGGCCACGAACATCGCCGGCTTGGCGGTGATCAGGCATAGCGGCTTGAGGATTGCCGTTTCCTCCTCGGTGAACTGGAGCGAGCGGACGGGCCGAGCTTCGTTGAGCGCGGCCTGCACCCTGGTCAGCACCTGCACCAGTCTCGCTGCCTCCTTGTCGTTGCCCGACTTGGCCGCCTTGATCGAGCGCTGCAGCGTCTTGTCCACGGTACCCAGATCGGCCAGGCAAAGCTCGGTCTGGATCACTTCCACGTCCGAGACCGGATCAACCCTGCCCGTCACGTGGATGATGTTCGGATCGTCGAAGCAGCGCACCACGTTCACGATGGCATCGGTTTCGCGGATATGCGCGAGGAACTGGTTGCCGAGGCCCTCGCCCTTGCTGGCCCCGGCGACCAGTCCGGCGATATCGACGAACTCGACAATCGCCGGTACGATGCGTTCGGGGTTGACGATCGCGGCGAGCCGGCTCAGGCGCGGATCGGGCAGTTCCACGATGCCGACGTTGGGCTCGATCGTGCAGAAGGGATAGTTTTCCGCAGCAATCCCGGCCTTCGTCAACGCATTGAACAGAGTGGATTTCCCCACATTCGGCAGACCTACGATCCCGCACTTCAAACTCATGGCAGTTCCCGAAAATCAAGCCGGAAAGTGTATGCGATGCATCGCTCGCGCCGGCTGGGCAGCGTGGCGCGCGGCCGCGGTGCTGCTGCTTGCGGCGGGTGCATGCTTCACGGCGGCCGCGGCGCAGGGCTCCTCGTTTGCCCCCACCGCGTTGCCGGGCGACGCTCAGGCGACGATAGATGCGCAGGAGCTGGGCGTGGCCTGGGTCGACCCGGGCGGGACCGCCTCGCTCGAACAGGTGCTGCGCAGCGGCGCGCAGTTTCAGCCGGCCAACCCCGACCTGATCTACGCGCTCGGCGATCGGGGCGTCCTGTGGCTGCACTACCGGCTGCTGCGCGGGCCTCACGAGCACCATCGCTGGCTGATGGCGTTTCCGATGCCGGCGCTCGATAGCGTGACGGTGTACCAGCAGGACGCCAAGGGCCAATGGCTGGGCCAGAGCGCCGGCGACATGACAGCGGTGTCGACCTGGCCCGAGCCGGGCCGCTACCCGCACTTCCGGCTCGATCTTCCGCCCGGCCATGCCGCCGACATCTATGTGCGCATCCGTCACCTGACCTCGGCCAATTTCCCGGTGCAGCTGCTCACCGAATCGGCTTACGACCAGCGGATCCAGCTCGAATACCTCGCGCTGGGCCTGACCTTCGGCGCCCTGCTGTTGCTGATCGCCACTTGCCTGGCCCAAAGCATTGTCTACCGCGATCGCGTGTATGCCTGGTACGCCTTGTACGCGCTGGTCACGGCACTGGCGGTGGCCGCGTACACGGGTGCGGCCGCGCACCTGCTGTGGCCGGGTTTTGACGCAATCGGCGATTCGCCGCAGGGTTGCCTGGCCATGCTGGGCTCGGCCGCGGCGCTGCTGTTCGTGCGCAACCTGACCGGGATTTCGGCGCGCTACCCGCTGGTCGACCGGATGGCTTATGCGGGCGGACTGGCGGGCATCGCGCTGGCGGCACTGTTCGCGGTGGTGGACAAGCCCCTTGGCCTGATCATGCTTGCTTGCTACGTTGTCGCGACATCGCTCACGAATGTATGGATCGCTGCCGCAGCCTGGCGCCGCGGCGATGTGGTGGGCGGGTGGGTGCTGGTGGCTTATGCACCGTTTGCTCTGGCTGTGGGTCTGGCGATTGTGCGGCTGTTCGGCTGGCTGCCGGTTTCCTTCGGCACCCAATACGCTGTCGTCGCAGCGCTGGCAACTCAGGTACCGCTGCTGCTGGTGGCGCTGAATATCCGCTCTCGCGAGCGGCATGGCGCACAGATCCGCGAGCTGGCGTTGTCCAGCCAGGACGCCCTCACTGGACTGCTGGCACCGCACCTGTTCCACGACCGGCTGCGCCAGGTCGTGGCGCGCTACAAACGCGACAAGGAAAACCTGGCCGTGGTGTTCATCGACCTGGTGAACTACCCGCGCATCAAGACCTACCATGGCTCGGCGGTCGCCGAGCAGAGCCTGCTGCGGTGCGTGATCAAATTGCGCCGGCTGCTGCGCGACGTGGATACCGTCAGCCGCATCGGCGAGGCCCGCTTCGGCCTGATCCTCGAAGGCGTGACTTCCCGCATCGCGGTGACCGACCGGGCGGCGCGGCTGATCGCGGCGGGACTGATGCCGCTGAACGGCCTGAAGCCCGACGTGACGCTGCAGTTCCATATTGCCGCGGTGCTGCTGGAAGAGCGGATCCTGGAAGCGCCCGAACTCGTGCGCGCGCTCGACGACCTGCTGGGTACGATGTCCTCGCGCACCCGCCGTCCGATCCGTTTCCTGGAGCCTGAAGTCACGCTGCCATTGCCCATCGAGTCCGACTTTTCCGTGCTCGAGTCCGACAGCGTTCCGCCAGCGTCAGCGTCGCCGTCGCGGGAACCGGCGCCGCCTGCAATGCCCGCCGGCCTCAGTCGAAGCGCCAGCCGGCCGTGACGGCCTGGCCCACACGCAAGGTCTGATCCGCACCTTGCAGCACGATGGCATTCATGCCGAATGTCACCGCGCCGTTCAGGCGGTCATTCCTGCGATAGGTCTGCAAGACGTCAGTGACCTGCGGATCGATTTGCGCGGTGGCGGGATCGATATTGGGAATGGGGCAGCGGGGACAGGGCTTGGCCATCCGCAGCCGCATTTCTTCGCTGCCGTCGGCGATCCGCAGCACGTCCAGGTGGTCTTCGTCCTGCGCCTGAAGTCCGGCCAACACGATATTGGGCCGAAAGCGCTCGATGCCCACCGCGCCGTGGCCGGTGGCAAGCAGCTTCTCGTTCAGCTCGGCGAGCGTTGCTTCGCCGAGCACCAGCAACGGGAACCCGTCGCTGAATTGGTTGGGCACTTCCAGCCCGCCGGTCCATTCCATGCTGGACAGATGCCGATCGTCGGGGTCGAAGCGCACCAGCCGCAGCTTGCGGCCCAGGAAGTCGCTGAGCCATTGCGCCGCCACGTCACCCATATCGAACGCCTTGACCACTTCGTCCCACAGTTTCACCTGGACCGGCTGCTCCACGGCATCGATGGCCAGATGCAGGGCTAGCATGCCCGGGGCACGCAGCACGACTTCATAGCGCTTCAGCTGCGGGCGAACCAGCGCCATTCGCGGCAGCTCACGCTGCGTGACGAATTCGCCTTGGTCGTCCACGACCATCCAGGCGCGGTCGAGGTCCAGGCCGGTCTCGGTCAGGACGGCTTCGGTCACTTCCACGCCGGCAAAGGACTTGACGGGATAGACAAACAGGCGGGCGATGCGCGCCGCGACGTCGGTTGCAGAAGAACTCATATGTCAAGGATCAAAGGGCTTGCCGATAGGACCAGCTGCGATTGTGCCCGGCTCCTACAATGCCCCCATGGCGTCTGGCTTCGATGTTTGTATACGCGGTGACGGCATCGTCGGCCGCACCCTGGCGTTGTTGCTGGCGCGCGACCGGCTGCGCGTGGGACTGGTGCGGCAGGCCATGGTCGCGGCCGGCGCGTCCAGTGACGTGCGCGCCTATGCGCTCAATGCCGCCTCGAAAAACCTGCTCGAGATGCTGCGTGCCTGGCCCGATGCCGAGCACGCGACGCCGGTCCTGGCGATGCAGATCCACGGCGACAAGGGTGGTGAAGTCCAGTTCAGCGCGCAGGACCAAGCCGTGCCGGCACTGGCCTGGATCGTCGATGTCCAGGCCCTGCAGGAGCGGCTGGCCGATGCCCTGGGCTTTCAGCCGCTGGTGGAATGGCTGGACGCGCCGCAGCCGGCGGCGCTCACCGCGGTGTGCGAAGGCAAGGCCAGCACCACCCGGGCCGAGTTCGGTGTCCAGTACAACGTCACGCGCTATCCGCAGCGCGCGATCGCGGCCCGCATCCACTGTGAAAAACCCCATGGCCGGATTGCACGGCAGTGGTTCGTCGACAGCGAGATCCTCGCTTTTCTGCCGTTGGGCGGCTCCCAGCCGGCAGCGCCCGGGAACTCGGTGGCCGTTGTCTGGTCAGTCCAGGAGCAACGCGCGCCGGATCTGCTGGCAATGGACAGCGCCGCCTTCGATGCGCAGCTGGAAGCGGTGAGCCATCATTGCCTGGGCAAACTGACGCTGGCCAGTGAACGAGCCGCGTGGCCGCTGCAGCTGGCGCAAGCCGACCGTTGGTGCGGGGCCGGTTGGGTGTTGGCGGGCGACGCGGCGCACACGGTGCATCCGTTGGCCGGCCAGGGCTTGAACCTGGGGCTGGCTGATGCGAAGGAACTGGCGCAGGTGCTGCACCAGCGCGAGCCATGGCGGCCGGTGGGCGACGTGAAGCTGCTGCGAAGGTTCGAGCGCTCGCGCAAGGGTGACGTGCTGGCGATGGGCGCCACCACCGACAGCCTGCACCAGCTTTTTGCGCAACAGGCCGAACCATGGGGGACGCTGCGCAACTGGGGAATGACGGGGTTCGACCGCAGCGGCCCGCTCAAGCAATGGGTGGCGCGGCAGGCGATGGGCCGGCTTTGAATTTGGCAAGTCAACTGGAATAACAATGAAACTGATCAAGAACGTTGCGCTGGCAGCGCTGTTGGCCGCCGGCCTGCTGGCGGGCCTGGCGCAGGCTGATGAAGCCGCGATCCGCAAGGCCATTCCCGAACGGCTGCCGCAGCTGGGCAAGATCGACGAGGTGAGCAAGACCCCGATGCCCGGCCTGTTCGAGGTGCGCATCGGCACCGACCTGTACTACACCGACGCCGATGGCAACTTTCTGGTTCTCGGCCAGATCATCGACACCAGGCAGAAGCGCAACCTGACCGAGGAGCGCCAGGACAAGCTGCTGGCGATCGACTTTTCGGCCCTGCCGGTCAAGGATGCTTTCACGATCGTGCGCGGCAATGGCAAGCGCAAGATCGCGCTGTTCGAAGACCCCAATTGCGGCTACTGCAAGAAGTTCGAACGCGACCTGCAGAAGGTCGACAACGTCACCGTCTACCTGTTCCTCTACCCGATCCTCGGCCCGGACTCGATCGACAAGTCGCGCAACATCTGGTGCGCCCGGGACAAGGGCAAGGCGTGGCAGGACTGGATGGTGCGCGAACAGCCCGTCACAACTGGGACCTGCGACACGGAGGCCCTGGATCGAAATATCGAATTTGGCAAGAAGCACAGGATCACGGGCACGCCTACCCTGGTTTTTGCCGACGGCACCCGCGTGCCCGGCGCGATCGGCGCGCCGCAGGTCGAAAAGATGCTGGCCGCCGCCAACAGGTAGCGGACGGCTCGCTTGCCGCTTGCCCGCGCCTTGCGGCAGGCGCCCGCACGCAGCGGCGCTTGCGTATAAGCTTGCGCTTTCCATGCCGAATTCGCCGCCCCGCAGCGCCAGCGTCCACTACACCATCGAGCCGGCCGACCTGCACGCCCACCTGTTCCGGGTCACGCTCAGCATCGACCAGCCTGCGGTCCAGCAGCGCGTGTCGCTGCCGGCGTGGATTCCCGGCAGCTACCTGGTGCGCGAATTCTCCAAGAACCTGCAGCGGCTGGCCGCGCGGCAGGAGGGCCGCACGGTTCCCGTCCAGCAGCTCGATAAATGCAATTGGCAGATCGATTGCGTGCCCAGCAACCCGCTGGTGCTGAGCTATGAGGTCTATGCCTTCGACCACTCGGTGCGCACGGCGTGGCTGGATCCGCAGCGCGGATTTTTCAACGGCACCAGCTTGTGCCTGAAAGTGCATGGCCAGGAGAACTCGGTTCATTCGCTCGAGCTGGTGGCGGGCAAGGCCGCTCATTGGGAAGCGGCCACCGGCCTGGCGCCCTACAAGGTCGGCAAGCGCGGCTTCGGCACCTATCTGGCAACCGACTACGACGATCTGGTGGACTGCCCGGTCGAGATGGGGTCGTTCTGGAGCGGTGAGTTCAAGGCCGGCGGCGTCCCGCATCGGCTCGTCGTCGCCGGCGCCAGCGAAGCTTTCGACAGTGCGCGCCTGCTGGCCGACGTGCACAAGATCTGCGAAGCCGAAATCCGCTTCTGGCATGACCGCAAGCGGCCGCCGCACAAGGACTATCTGTTCATCCTCAATGCCGTGGATGACGGCTACGGGGGGCTGGAGCATCACAACTCGACGGCGCTGATTGCCTCAAGGCGCGACCTGCCGCGGCTGGGCGATTCGAATACCAACGACGGCTACGTGACGCTGCTGGGCCTGATCAGCCACGAGTATTTCCACACCTGGAACGTCAAGCACCTGCGGCCGGCCGAATTCACGCACTATGACTATGGCGGCGAGAACTACACGCAGCTGCTGTGGTTCTTCGAAGGCTTTACCAGCTACTACGATGACCTGCTGCTGCGCCGCGCCGGCCTGATCGACGACGCCACCTACATCAAGCTGCTCAACAAGACCATCAACCAGGTGCTGCAGACGCCTGGCCGCGAAGTACAGTCAGTGGCCCAGGCCAGTTTCGATGCCTGGGTCAAGTACTACCGCCAGGACGAGAACACCGCCAATGCGACGGTGAGTTACTACACCAAGGGCGCCCTGGTCGCGTTGTGTTTCGACCTGACGCTGCGCGCCGAGGGGCAGACCACGTTGGACGAAGTGATGCGGGCCCTGTGGCAGCGCTGCAAGGCCGGGCCCATGACCGAGGCGGATTTCGCGGCGGTCCTCAAGGAATTGGGCGGGCGCGCCTTCGCCCGCGAAATCGCGGCGTGGATCCATGGCACGCGCGAGCTGCCGCTGGAAGAACTGCTGGCGCCGCATGGCGTCGTCGTGCTCGAAGAGCCGGCCCAGTTGCAGCAGCGCCTCGGCCTGCGCGTGACCGAAACGGCGGGCATCCAGATCAAGACCGTGTTGCGCGGCGGCGCGGCCGAGCAGGCCGGCATGGCCGCGAACGACGAGTGGCTGGGCGTCGAAGTCGCCGCGAGCGGCTGGCGCATGAACAAGCTCGACGACCTGCTCCTTTACGCCGGCACGCACAAGAAGGTGACGGCGCTGGTGGCGCGCGACCGCCGGCTGCTGCGGCTGGAGCTGAACCTGCCGCCGCAGGTGACGACCTGGCGGCTGGTCTTGCGCGATGCGGCCCGGGCCCAGCCATGGCTGGTAGCGCACGCGTGACGACCGGCAGCGGTCCGCGGCTGCTGGCGCTGCTGGCGGTCGTGCTGGTCGCGCACCTGCTCGCATTGGATTGGCTCGCGGGGCAATTGCAGCAGCCGGCGCCGATGCGACCGCTGGCCACGCCGATGTTCACGCGCCTGCTCCGGCCGGAAGCGCCGGTTGCCGTGCCGGCGCCACCGGAGCGGCAGGCAATGCGTGCCCGGCCGCGGCGCTCGACGATCACCTCCGTGCCGAAGCCGGCCGCCGCACCGGCAAAGCGCGCGGCCTCCGGGCCTGTGCCAGCATCGAGCGAGCCAGCAGCCGAAACCGCCGTCGCGCCTGCCGCTGAAATTCCGTCGCCAGTGGCATCGCAGGACACCGGGCTCGCGGCCGCATCCCAGAGCGATCAGGGCGCGGCTGCGGAGATGGCAGCCGCGTCGGCCACCGAAGCTGCGGCAGCAAGCGCAGCGGCTTCGGCGACCACGGCCGCATCGCCAACCGCGGCCGCATCGGCGCCGGCAGCGCAATCCGCGACCACAGCCGCCGGCAATATCGCCGCACTCGACAGCTGGCCTGTCGATACCCGGCTGAATTACCGGCTCGGGGGTCTGTTTCGCAGCGGCGAGTTGCATGGCAGCGCCCGGGTGCAATGGCAGCGCCAGGGCGACCGCTACGAAACGCGCGTCGATATCGATGTCACGCTGCTGGCGCGGCTGGTGCTGACCAGCCAAGGCGAAGTCGCGGCGCAAGGTTTGTTGCCGCGCGCCTATGAAGAGTTGCGGCGCAGCGGCCCGCGCGGGGTCCGGCTGGGAGATGACACCATCACGCTGACCGACGGCCGCGGTGTGCCGCGTCCGGAAGGCGTGCAGGACACGGCCAGCCAGTTCGTGGAACTGAGCCACCGGTTCGCCACCGGACTGGAAGCCCTGGAGGTAGGCCGCAGCGTCAGCTTCTGGATGGCCCGGCCAGGCGGAGTCGACCTGTGGACCTACGACATCGTCGATCGTGAAACCCTGCAGACGCCGCAGCTGGGCGCCGTCGACGCCTTTCATCTCAAGCCGCGGCAGATCGCCAATCCCCGCGGCAACATCACGGCCGAGATGTGGTTCGCACCCACCCTGCAGTACCTGCCGGTGCGAATCCGCGTCACCATGAGCGAAGACACTTACGTCGACCTGATGGTCGAGATGATCGAGCAGCGCTGAACCCCGTCTAAATGGCTTTGCGCTGGTCCAGCACCCGCTTGGCCTTGCCCAGGCTGCGCTCGATGCCGCCGCAGGGGCGCAGCTCGATGCGCGCCGACGTTCCGACGTAGGTCTTGATTTCGTGCGCCAGCGTCTGCGCGGCGGCCTGCGCTTCGGCCGAATCATGCGGCAGATCCGCCCGCGTTTCGACGGCGACCGTCAGGGCGTCGAGCGGTCCGTCGCGAGTGAGGATGCACTGGTAGTGCGGCGTCAGTTCGCTGCGCTTGAGGATCAGCTCTTCGATCTGTGTCGGGAACACGTTCACGCCGCGCACGATCATCATGTCGTCGCTGCGTCCGGTGATCTTTTCCATCCGGCGCATCGTGCGGGCGGTGCCGGGCAGCAGGCGCGTGAGGTCGCGCGTGCGATAGCGGACGATCGGCAGCGCCTCTTTGGTCAGGCTGGTGAACACGAGCTCGCCGAACTCGCCCTCGGGCAACACTTCCCCGGTCTGCGGGTCGATCACTTCCGGGTAGAAATGGTCCTCCCAGATCGTCGGCCCGTCTTTTGTCTCGATGCATTCGGTGGCCACGCCCGGGCCCATCACTTCGGACAACCCATAGATGTCGACCGCATCCATGTCCATGCGCAGCTCGATCGCGCGGCGCATGTCGTTGGTCCAGGGCTCGGCGCCGAAAATGCCCAGGCGCAGGCTGGAACGGGCCGGATCGAGGCCCTGGCGTTCGAATTCGTCGGCGATCGCCAACATGTAGCTGGGCGTGACCATGATGATGTCCGGCCGGAAGTCGTTGATCAGCTGCACCTGGCGTTCGGTCTGACCGCCGCCGAACGGCACCACCGTCAGTCCCAGCCGCTCGGCGCCATAGTGCGCGCCCAGGCCGCCGGTAAAAAGCCCATACCCATAGCTCACATGCACAAGGTCGCCCGGTCGCGCGCCCCCTGCCCGAATGCTCCTGGCCATCAGGTCGGCCCAGGTATCGATGTCACCCCGCGTGTAGCCCACCACCGTGGGTTTGCCGGTGGTGCCGCTGGACGCGTGCAGGCGAACGCACTGCTCGCGCGCCACCGCGAACATGCCGAAGGGATAGCTGTCACGCAGGTCGAGCTTGGTGGTGAACGGAAACTTCGCCAGGTCGGCGAGCGTGCGGCAATCGCCCGGCCGCAGCCCGGCGGCGTTGAACTTGGCGCGGTACACGGGCGAGTTGGCATACGCATGCTCCAGCGTCGCCTTCAAACGCTTGAGCTGCAGCGCCCGCAGCTCGTCGATGCCGGCTTTCTCGATCGGTTCCAGAGGGAAGCTCTTCATATCGTTGTTCCTGCGCTAGGACGCGATCACGCTGCCTTGAAGCTGGGTGCTCTTGCCGCGAAACATGGCCACGACCTCACCGAGCTGGTTGGTCACCTTCATGTCGTAGATGCCGTTGCGGCCTTGCAGGAGCTGCTCCTCGCCGACGCAGGTGAGCACGTCGCCGAGCCGGCCGGGCTTGAGGAATTCGATGCTGCAGCCCGCCGCCACCGTCGCCTTGTTGCGGCTGTTGCAGGCGTACGCGAAAGTGGAATCCGCCAGCGTGAAGATCAGGCCGCCATGACAGATCGCGTGGCCATTGAGCATCGTCTCGCGCACGGTCATGCGCGTCACGGCTCGCCCCGGTTCGCAGCTGACCAGTTCGATCTGCATGAAATCGCGGGTGGCGCGGTCGGCCGTGAACATGACCTCGCCGACCCGCTCGGCAAGCGCTCGTTCATCCATCTCAGCTCCGCCGACCCGCCTCAAGGAGGCTGAAGCCCCCTCGGGGGGCAGCGAACAAATGCGAGCGTGGGGGCATCTATTCGCCTTTGAAATTGGCCGGGCGCTTTTCGAGAAACGCCATCACGCCTTCGATGTAGTCGTGCGTCTGGCCCAGGGCCGATTGGGTATCGCGTTCGGCGTCGAGCTGCGCATCGAGATCGCGCGACGCCGCGCCGCGCAGCAGCGCGCGGGTCGCAACCAGCGCCTGGGTCGGCAGCGCGGCCAGGCGCTGCGCCACCTTCATCGCCGCCTCGACGCAGTCCTCTCCTTCGGCGGCCACGTCCCAGATCATCCCCTGCTCCTTCGCGTCTTTCGCGCCGAGCTTGTCGCCCAGCATCGCGCAGCCCATGGCGCGCGCCAGGCCCAGGCGCTTGACCAGGAACCAGCTCCCGCCGGCGTCGGGTATCAACCCGATCTTGCTGAAGGCCTGGACGAAAGATGCGCCGGATGCGGCGATAGCCAGGTCGCAGGTCAGGGCCAGGGAAGCGCCGGCACCGGCTGCGACGCCGTTGACCGCGGCGATGGTCGGCACGCGCAACGCCTGCAGCTTTCGCACCGTAGGGTTGAAAGCCTCGTCGATCACCGGTCCCGGATTGGCCCGCCGGGCCAGATCCGGCCCCGGCTTGAGGTCGAGCTCGGAGAGGTCCAGGCCGGCACAAAAGCCTCGTCCCGCGCCCGTGAGCACGAGCGCGCGGATCGACCGGTCGGCTTCGATGTGGTCGAGCGCGGCCCACAAGTCGCGGTGCATCTGCCGGGTGAAGCTGTTCAGCGACGCTGGCCGGTTCAGCGTGACCAGCGCCACCGCGCCGCGGGTTTCATACAGGACGGTTTTTTCTGTCATGGCGGCTCCTGTGCTATGCGGTAAGAGCAGTCTCCTGGCCCGCACTTTACCCTGATCGCTCGGTTAACATGGCCCGCACGTACCGTTTCAAAACCACTGAGGAGAACACATGGCCTACGAACTCATCGAGGTGCGCACGGAAGGCGGCAAGGTCGGCGTCGTCACGCTGAACCGTCCCAAGCAAATGAATGCCTTGAACAACGATTTGATGGACGAGCTGGGCGCGGCCTTGAAGGCGTTCGACGCCGACCCAAGCATCGGCTGCATGATCATTACCGGAAGCGAAAAAGCGTTCGCCGCCGGCGCCGACATCGGCGCCATGGCCGGCTACAGCTTCGCCGACGTGTACAAGAGCGACTACATCACCCGCAACTGGGAAACCATTCGCGGCATCCGCAAGCCGGTCATTGCCGCGGTCAGCGGCTTCGCCCTGGGCGGCGGCTGCGAGCTGGCGATGATGTGCGACTTCATCATCGCCGCCGAAAATGCGAGATTCGGCCAGCCGGAGATCAAGCTGGGCGTGATTCCCGGCGCCGGCGGGACCCAGCGCCTACCGCGCGCGGTCGGCAAGGCCAAGGCGATGGACATGATACTGACGGCGCGCATGATGGACGCGGTCGAGGCCGAGCGCGTCGGGCTGGTCAGCCGCGTCGTGCCGTTGGACAAACTGATGGACGAGACGCTGGCCGCGGCACTGACGATCTGCGAGTTCTCACAGCTAGCCGTGATGGCCGCCAAGGAGTCGGTGAACCGCTCCTTCGAAAGCGGCCTGTCGGACGGCGTGATGTTCGAGCGCCGACTATTCCACGCCCTGTTCGCCACGGCCGACCAGAAGGAAGGGATGGACGCCTTCGTGAACAAGCGCAAGGCGCAGTTCAAGCACCAATAGAGGTGCCCTTGATATAATTTCGGGCTCGGCGCTTTAGCTCAGTCGGTTAGAGCGATGGAATCATAATCCACAGGTCCGCGGTTCGAGTCCGTGAAGCGCCACCAGAACCAAGACCCCTTGTAGATCAGTGATTTACAAGGGGTTTTCCTTTTCCGGGGTCCACCTGAGAGGTCCACATGGGCTCACCCCGGCCGGCGCGCTTATACCAGAAAAAATCGGGTACCTTCTTCGTTCGCGTCCTGTTAGCACGCCCTAATTTGGCGGAGCGCGAGAAGTGCCCAAATCGACCCGAGCTTAGACGGTCTCTGAGGACCAAGAACACCGTCTTGGCACGTAGCATAGCCTCATCACTGAACGCACTTCTGGAGTGCGTTTGTATCGAAATGAGGACCGATGCCGTGAACGAATTTCTCCACAATACCGTTTCGAGATGGACCCTGCCCGGTGGCATTTCCGCCTCCGACGACGGCGATCAGGAACGGCTGTTGCGGTTCCTGCGGACTAAGCCCGAGTTCGAGCAAGCGGTACTAGCGCAAATGCACGCCAGCGCGCGCTACATGAATAGCATGGCCGATGCCGCCCAGCGTGGGTTGGCCGTCCCCGGCTCACCGGCCGCGCTGCCAGGCAATGCATGGCCGGCGAATTCCGCTGCGATGCCGACCCGCACCATGACCCTGTCGTCGGCGTTCCCTCTTTACCGCGAAAGATATGTTCACGAACTGGAAACTCAGACGGAGCGGACTGCCGATGACAAGATTCGAATGCTGAAGCTCTTTCAGGACTTCCTAGCCCACGAGTATGCGCACTTGGGGTCTGACCCCCTGCTGCATACGATCGAGTCATGTCACGTGAACGCGTTCCTCAAGGCGCAGAACAAACGTCCGGGAAAGCGGACGCAGGAGAGGGTACGGCAGCTGAAAGAAGCAAACCCGGACGCAATAATCGAGGCGAAAGACCTGCCGGGGTCGGCTCCGCTGACATCGCTCAAGAAATTGTCCGACCTGCGGCATTTCTTTGAGTTTTGCATCAAGATTCTGAAGGTAGTTCTTGAGAATCCTACCGCTGGGCTCGCAGATTCGGAGGAGGCGTGGAAGGCAAAAGCCACTTCTGAGGATGTTCACTATTTGCCCTTTACCGACTCACACTTTAAAGAGATCTTCGCCCCCGAACGCTACCTGACGTTGACACGGGACGCCGACCATTTTTGGTGTCCGCTTGTCGCCGCGCATCTGGGCTGTCGACTCGGCGAGATCGTCAACCGCCGGCTGGTTGATATCGGCTATATCGAGGAAATCGGGGTGTGGTACGTCGATGTGCCTGAAGAAGGCGCGAAGAACGACAACTCCATTCGTCGCCTGCCGATCACGAAGCAACTCCTGGATCTAGGCTTCGGCAAGTACGTCGACCACCTACGCCGACTTGGCGCGACGCACCTGTTTCCAAACCGCGACTGGACTACTCCAACAGCATTGAAAGACCCCTCGAAAACTCAGTCGGCGCGTTTTGGACTTAACTTGAACCGTATTGGCATCATGTCACCTTTTCTCGTGTGTCACAGCTTTCGCGGCACGGTTGTGTCGGTCCTGCATGATGCTGGAGTGCCGCTCAGTCACGCGATGCAAATTTGCGGACATGAAGCACAGAAACACGCGATCGACACTGGTTCGATAACTAAGGAACAGGCGCGCAGCGTCCATCAGACCGTGTACACCCGCGCCGACCTGCAACGGCTCGGAACTGAGTTCCCGATCCTGCCACTTAAAGATGCTCTGGAGCGCGCGGTGAAACTTCCAATCGACTACAAACGTCTTGCCGCATGCGCTGAGATCGTGCGCCAGCACACTCGCAAAGTAGGCAAGGAATTTACGAGTGGATGGCCGGCGCAAAAAGTAAAATACACGGCCGAGTTGGTAAAGCGAATCGCGCGGTGAGTCGGCCCCGCGCACTTGTCAGGCAGGAATTGGGTTGCCCCAAGCGCCCCTTCGTGCGGCGCCGCTCATGGCGCCGACTACGAACATCAGCGCTGCTGTAAGTTCTTGGATTTCCGACGGCCTTCCAACCCGACGGGTGAGCAGCCAAATCAAATCACGTTGGATGCTTTCAACCCATCGCCACGGCTATGCTTTAATATTTTCCTCGAGGAGGGACAGTCGTATGGCAACTTGGGGATTCGAAAAGGGAGACGACAAGACTTGCTCGCGTTGCGGATCAACGTATGAGGTCAAATATCACCAAGTGCCTGTGAAAGACATCGACTCATATGACTGCGTTGTCTGTGGACTTGAGTTAGATAGCTGGAAGTCAACGCGGTACCCAATCTTCACACTAAAGATGCGGGCTGAGTGGCCCAAGGGACCTTGACCACCGCAAGACAACGAGCGTTCGTAGCCCATGCTCGGGGATTGGTCAACGTGCTTGGCGTCGAACGGCTTGCGACGATCGTGAAATACTGAAGCGGCAGGCAAGTCGAAAAAGCGACGCTCTTTGACGCGATCTCCAGCGCGGCGACGATACAGGTTGCGCTCCCACTACAAAAGGGGAACAATCCGCAACAAATTCTAAGCCGGTGAGGGAGAGGGGCCTTGTACAAATGGATCACGATCAGCTCGCCAGCTGACTACACCCAACTGGCGACGATGCTCAGCGCAGAATATGACTCAGGCAAGGTCGCGCAGCGGCTGCGTGCGGGTTTGACTTCAGGCGTCGCAGGCATCCTTATCGAGTTCGAGTACGTCGATAAGGATTATCGGAGCACGTACTACAACTACTATGCAAAAAAGGGTCGCCGGTATCGTCCCGACTGCGTGCGTCTGCACCTTTTCGATCGGACTGTCAGCGCCGGGCCGGATGCCGGATCACTAAGCTGCGCCGACGAGAGGCTCTCGGATCACTACTACGGATACTTGGTTTTGCGCCCGACTTTGCAGTCGACTGTTGGCCGCTCATTGCTTTCGCCGGACATTCGCCAGGGAGCAGCAGGCCTGGTCATGAGGTCCAAACACACGGTCCACGTGCTCGGGTATCGGCTTGAGGTGCACGGTTTCCCATCGATGGACCAGCACGTCGACATCGCCGTGTGTGCGCACGTGTCGTGCTGGGCGATCCTGCGGTACTACAGTCAACGTTTTCCACGGCACGCGGAGGTCTTGCTCCAAGAAGTCGTGAAGATGGCGCATGCGTTCGACCCCGGCGGGCTGGTCCCCTCGAACGGGCTGATCATGGCCGAAGCTGAGCGCGTATTTCAGGCGGCTGGCACGTATCCATTGGTCATCACCCGCGGAGAGTGGGGTTCGTTCTACAGGCAGCTGCTTGCATACCTGGAGTCCGGTTTTCCGCTGTTCACGGGCATGAACGACATCGGACATGCGGTAGTTGTCATCGGGCACTCGGTCAAGAATCCACCCAAGCGGCAGCATGCTACCGATCCGGCATCGCACGCGTGGCAGCTCGTGTCTCACTTCACCGTAGTTGACGACAACCAACTGCCGTACATATGTATCGAAGGACCGAGTGCAAACGAATCTGTCGCAGTGGCTCCCGTTGGCGCGAAGTACACCGCAGATTCTTTTGATCAGTTCATTGTCGCGCTGCCCGAGAAGATCTATTACTCGGCAAAAGCCGTGGAAGAGCTAGTCCCGACAGTAGCAGCGGACCTACTCGGCTTCGGGCCGGGTGAACACATCTTTAGGTATTTCGTCACAACATTGTCGCGTTTTCGGCAAGAAATTCGTGAGAACGCGTCGCAGTACAAGGAGAGTTTCATCCAAGCCATCATGGATCTGCCGGCAGCCCAGTTCATCTGGGTCGTGGAATTCTCCACCGATGAGGAGTGGGAGTCTGGGAAAATTTCCGCGCGCGTCGTGATCGATGCGACGGCTGGGGAGTCAGATCCCAATCCCGTTTGGCTCGCCCACACGGCGAAGACTGCTATAGTCTTTGATCGGTCGGACATCACGCATGAAGAGGCGGAACTCGACGTCGGGACAACGCACGGCGCACCGCTTACCCGGATGGACTTGAATCTGCGGCCCATAGTCCGCATCCCCTGACTGCACTTTTATCCCGGAGAGAATCATGTCCGATTACATCGCACGCCTAAAGTCTCGGGGAGCTACCAGCATGGATCCAGCCAAGAAAGAAAGCTACCTGCGGGCAGTCCAAGAGAAGGTTATTCCTGCCATCAAGAGCGCCGAAGAGAAGCAGCGCGCTTTGACGGCAGAAGCCCGGACGCGGCCGATCAAACGCGTCACCCCGATCGGCCGCTAGCCCTTTCTTAGTCGCATGTAGGCCGTCTTGAAGATGGCCTCCAGTGACTCGGCTGCTGCCGAATCGAGGTTTGGATCTTCTCGCAGCAGCTTCACCATCATTGCCATTGGCTCAGTAGGGCGTTTCGGCGCACTCGTGAAATCGGTTGGGTTCAGGCCCGCCCACGCTGCCAAAGCGGTCAGGCTCGCCGCATCCGGTTGACGCCCCACTGCCATCCTTGAGAGGGTCGATGCGCTCACGCCCGTCTCCGCGCTTACCTGTTTCCAGCTGGTGTTCCGAGCCGCGACTGTCGCCGCCAGCGCCTTGTGGAACCCATCTGAGTCAAATCCTTTGTTGTCCATGCCGCCAAATACCCTTAATTGCTGAATAGGTGTTGCATTGCGCTTTCGCAATTGCTATAGTTGCTTGTACTTGCTGAAAGGCAATTCTACAACGTCTCTATAGGAGGTTCAAATGACCGAAGAAAATCTGGGCGCCAAGCGCGTCGACGGCGACAAGAAGGACAAGACGATCGAAATCACGGTCAACAGCCGCCCTGTGCAAATGCCACGCATTGACCGCGACCCGACAGGCGGAGACATCCTTGCAGCGGCAATTACGCAGGGAGTCGCGATCGAGCCTAACTTCGTGCTGCAACTGGAGCTGCCAAATGGCACGAGCAAGATCATTGGTGAGGCCGACCCGGTGAAGATCCATCCCGGCTCGAGTTTCACGGCGATCCGCCCAGACGACAACTCCTGACTGATCGAGGTCACCATGCGCGATGGCGTATCCAAGGCTATCGAGGAGCTCAAGGCGCAGTTTGCGCCGGCGGCAGTGATCGTCACCGAAGACGGCAGCGGGGGCGCCCATGTCATTGTCGAAGGCGTTGACATGGGCGTGCGCTTCGTGCCGTCCATCACGTGGATCGGTGGCCACATCACGGCTCAGCATCCCTACGCGGACATCTATCCGTTGTTCGTAGGCTCAGAGATCAGACGCGCCGATGGGAAAGCCTTCGAGGCGCCCGTCACTCCGGCATCCTTCGCGGGCCGCTCCGCCTGGCAAATATCGAGACGCAGCCCAAACGCGCAAGTCGACCAGCAGAAGGCAAACGCGAAATTCTTGAAGGTCATCAACTTCCTGCAGAACCTGAAATGAACACATGCCGAATCAAATTCGCTCAAGCGGAGTACGACGCTCTCCATGCGCACCTTTTTCCGGGCGACCACGACGAGCATGGCGCAGTCCTGAGGGCAAGCGTCACCGAGGAAGGCGGGCGGCTTACCTTGCTTGTTCGCGAAGTACACCTCGCGCGAGAAGGCACGGACTACAAGCCGAGTCGGATCGGATATAGGGCGCTGGATCCCCAATTCATTCACCGGCACATCGTAGGCTGTCGTGACGACAGGATGGCATACCTCGCAGTCCACAATCACGGGAGCGATGACCACGTCGGCTTTAGCCCGATCGATCTTGAATCCCATGTGCGTGGCTATCCAGCGCTGCGTGACATCGCCAACGGTATGCCTGTCGGCGCGCTAGTTCTCGGCAAAAACTCGATGCAAGCCGACGTCTGGATGCCACATGGCGAGCGGCTTACCCTGAGCGAAGCGACCGTTGTCGGCCCGACGGTCCGTCGTCTGTACCCGCGGGCTCCGATCGAAATGGAATTGGTGGGCCATGTCTCACATGACCGGCAGCTCCGCATGGTCGGCGCAGCTGGCCAGCGCATCCTCGGGCAATCTACGGTCGGAATAATCGGGCTGGGTGGCGTGGGCTCGCTCGTGAATGAATACTTGTCGCGCCTAGGCGTTGGCCACTTGATTCTGGTGGATTTCGACTTGATTGAGCAGACAAACCTCTCACGAGTGGTCGGCGCTACGCAGGCCGACGTCGATGCGCGCCGCTCGAAGGTCGAGATCGCCGAGCGCGTAGCGACACTGGCAGCGCCCGCCCCTCGGGTGACTACCGTCCTTGGTGACTACGCGAACGACGAAGTGGCACGAAAGCTGAGGACGTGCGATTTTCTGTTCCTCGCCGCAGACTCGATGCGCGCGCGACTCGTCTTCAACGCAACGGTCCACCAATACCTTGTCCCTGGAGTCCAGTTAGGCGCAAAGATCACCAACCAAAATGGCGCGATGCAAGCATGGAGTGTCGCTCGCGCGGTTCGTCCCGGCCAAGGGTGCCTATTGTGCAACGGCTTCATCGACCCGACAGAACTGGCCATCGAAAGCAAGAGCGATGACGAACGAAAAGCCCAGGCCTATGGTGTGCGCGAGCCCAACCCGAGCGTAATCACCCTCAATGCGGTCGCTGCGGCGCACGGAG
>DATNCB010000491.1:0-9689 GCA_035571715.1 Ramlibacter sp. | reverse complement strand
GCCTTGATCGACGGCGCGACCCGCTTCCAGATCCTGTGGAAGATCATCCTGCCGCTCTCGGTTCCCGGGTTGATCTCGGCGGGCATCTTCGCGTTCACGCTGTCGTGGAACGAGTTCATCTATGCGCTGACCTTTGTTTCGTCGTCGGAAGTGAAGACAGTTTCGGTAGCCGTGGTCACCGAGCTGGTGGAAGGCGACGTTTATCACTGGGGGCCGCTGATGGCCGGCGCCCTGCTCGGTTCGCTGCCCGTCGCGGTCATCTATTCCTTCTTTGTCGAGTACTACGTTTCGGGCATGACCGGCGCTGTGAAGGAATAGGTTGGGCTCGTGACGTTTCAGGCGGCCACCTCGCCGCTTGGAAAAAGCCCTTTGCGCTCGTGTCGCTTCAGGCGACCACCTCGCGACGGCGGCCGGTGGAACTTGCGTTTTCCGGCGCACGCTCGCGGGCGGCTGCCCGGGTTCGCCAACAACATGGCGTTAACTTGGTTGCTGGAACGCTCGCTCTGTGGCAACCGCGAATGGGCCTGCGCCCGCAAGTACGCACCACCCGCCTTAACGAACTAGCGTGCGCGCTGAGGAGGATTCCCCATCGAGCGAGACAGCGCTTCGTAGGGTCGGTGGTTCGGGTGTCCGGGCGCAGGCCCATTCGCGGTTGCTACAGAGTTGATCATCCAGCCACGAGATTGATGCCAGCCAACTTCGAGCGCTGCGATGTTCGCCCGCGAGCGTGCGCCGGAGAACGGACACCCGGGCCGCCGGCCCTGCTCAGAGGCAGGCATGGAATTGGAATGCGAACGAGCCTCGCAGAAGCCTGCCCAAATGAAGGTATGGCGCGGCAAGACAGCCAAAATCATATGACGTAGACAACTTTATCTCTGGGTTGATGGCAAAGCGGCTTTTGCGCTCCGAACAGATGAGCTGATACTGGTCAGCTTGCGCCGCAATAGTCGTACCATAATATGTTGCGAATCGCCGGGCCGGTGCCTGGCCGCTTTCATCGAGAGCTGAAAATGGACGACAAACCGCGCAAGAAACCCGAAGAACTTCGCAGCCAGCAATGGTTCGGCCGGCAGGACCGCGACGGTTTCAACTACCGCAGCTGGGTCAAGGGCAAAGGCGTGCCGCACGACCAGTTCGACGGCCGTCCGGTCATCGGCATCTGCAACACCTTCAGCGAGTTGACGCCCTGCAACAGCCACTTCCGCACGCTGGCCGAGCAGGTCAAGATCGGCGTGTACGAGGCCGGCGGCTTCCCGCTGGAATTTCCCGTGATGTCGCTGGGCGAGACGCTGCTGCGGCCGACGGCGATGCTGTACCGCAACCTCGCCAGCATGGACGTGGAGGAATCGATCCGCGGCAACCCGATCGATGGCGTGGTGCTGCTGATGGGGTGCGACAAGACCACGCCCTCGCTCGTGATGGGCGCATCGAGCGTGGACATTCCAGCCATCGGCGTGTCCGGCGGGCCGATGCTCAACGGGAAATGGCGGGGCCAGGAACTCGGTTCGGGCACCGGCGTGTGGAGCATGAGCGAGCACGTGCGCGCCGGCACGCTCAAGCTGCAGGATTTCTTCGAGGCCGAAAGCTGCATGCACCGCAGCCACGGCCACTGCATGACGATGGGCACGGCTTCGACGATGGCCTGTATGGTCGAGGCGCTGGGCCTGGGCCTGCCGGGCAACGCCGCCTATCCCGCCGTCGACGGCCGGCGCAATGTGCTGGCGCGCATGGCGGGAAGGCGCATCGTGGACATGGTGCACGAGGACCTGAAGCTCTCGAAGATCCTGACGCGCCAGGCCTTCGAGAACGCGATCAAGACGCTGGCCGCGATCGGCGGCTCCACCAACGCGGTGATCCACCTGATCGCGATCGCGCGGCGCATCGGCGTGGAACTGGCGATCGAGGACTTCGACCGGCTGGCGAGCGAACTGCCGTGCCTGGTGAACCTGCAGCCTTCCGGCAAGCACCTGATGGAGGATTTCTGCTACGCGGGCGGGCTGCCGGTCGTGATGAAGGAAATCGCGCGGTACCTGCACCTGGATGCCGTCACCGCCAACGGCAAGAAGGTCGGCGAGAACATTGCCGATGCGCGGAACTGGAACACCGAAGTGATCCAGCCGCTCGACCGGCCGTTCAAGGAAAAGGCCGGCATCGCGGTGCTGCGCGGCAATCTGGCGCCGCGCGGCGCCGTGATCAAGCCCAGTGCGGCCACACCGGCGCTGATGGTGCACAAGGGACGTGCGGTCGTGTTCGAGAACATCGAGGATTTCCACCAGCGCATCGACGACGAGGACCTGGACATCGACGAGAACTGCGTCATGGTGCTGAAGAACTGCGGCCCCAAGGGCTACCCCGGCATGGCCGAGGTCGGCAACATGCCGCTGCCGCCGAAAATATTGCGCCGCGGCATCACCGACATGGTCCGCATCAGCGATGCCCGCATGAGCGGCACTGCCTACGGCACGGTGGTGCTGCACACCACGCCCGAGGCGGCGGCCGGCGGGCCGCTGGCGGTCGTGCGCAACGGCGACATGATCGAACTGGACGTGCCGAACCGCCGCATTCAATTGCACATCAGCGACCAGGAGCTGGCGCGCCGGCTGGCGCAGTGGCAGGCGCCCGAGCCGCCGCTGAAGTCCGGTTACTGGAAACTGTATATCGACCATGTGCTGCAGGCCGATGAAGGCGTCGACCTGGACTTTCTCGTAGGCAAACGCGGCGCGTTCGTGCCGCGAGATAACCATTGACTCACTTGGCTGTCATCCCGGGCTTGACCCGGGATCGACGATTCGCATGAAAATATTGTGAAACGACTGATCGGCCTCGACTGGGGCACTTCGTCGCTGCGCGCGGCGTTGTTCGACGCGCACGGCCGCGTGATCGAGGAGCGTTCGCTGCCGCGCGGCATTCTCACGGTTGCGCCCGGCGATTTTCCGGCGGTATTTCATGACGCATGCGGCGACTGGCTGCGCGCGACCGGCGCGGTGGCGCTGCTCAGCGGGATGGTAGGCAGCCGTCAGGGTTGGGTGGAGGCGCCTTACTGCCCCTGCCCCGCGGGCTTCGCCGACATCGCC
The DNA here is from genome assembly GCA_035571715.1 of Ramlibacter sp. GTDB lineage: Bacteria > Pseudomonadota > Gammaproteobacteria > Burkholderiales > Burkholderiaceae_C > Ramlibacter. The sequence continues at coordinate 6,615 of DATNCB010000491.1, read as the reverse complement.
GCCCGGCTGCAATGGGTGGAACCCGGGCGCATCGCCATCGTGCCCGGCCTGAATTGCGAGGCACAAGACATACCCGACGTGATGCGCGGCGAGGAAACGCAGGTGTTTGGCGCCCTGCAACTGCTGGGTCTGGAGCACGGCGTATTCGTGCTGCCCGGCACGCACAGCAAATGGGTGCGCGTCGCCGGCCAGCGGATCGAAAGCTTCTCGACTTTCATGACCGGCGAGTTCTACGCGTTGCTGCGGCGGCACTCGATCCTGGCGCGCACGATGCTCGAAGCCGATGGCGAACTCGATGCACCGGCCTTCCGCCGCGGCGTCCAGCACGCGCTGCGAACCGGCAACCTGCTGCATTCCGCCTTCAGCGCGCGCACGCTGTCGCTCGCCGACCGCCTGCCGGCCGCGGCGATGCCGAGTTATCTCTCGGGTCTGGTGATCGGCGAGGAATTGCGTTCACAGGAACTGCGCGCGTTGCCCGGGCCGCTGGTGGTGATTGGCTCGCCGGGCCTCACGCAACGCTATGAACTGGCGCTGCAGGCGCTCGATGTGCCGGTGCGCAGCGTCGGATCGGAGGCAACATGGCGCGGCCTGTGGGCGATCGCGCAAACGCTGGGAGACATGGCATGAATGCCGCCGCGCAATTCACCGCCGCGCTGGCGGCTTGCCCGCTCGACTTCCAAGCTGCATGGGCTGGCAGCATCAGGGCGTGAACGGCGATACGTCTTTTTGGTGATTCTCGCCGGTCGAGTGCAGCACACCGGGCTACACCGTTTCCACACAGCCCGCCGCTCGTCGGAAGGAACCGACCTGTTGTCACTCATCGCGCGGTGGGCGTGCCGGCCGCGCCTAAAGTCGTCTTTGTCATGAGCGAGCTTTTCCTCTCGTGCCTGCTGGTGGCGGCGTTGGTCCTTGCGACTGTCGTCTGGGCCCATCACGCCGCCCAGGAACACAAGAAACAATTGCAGGCCCAGGGTTACGAGCTGATTTTTTGCCTGAAGTCCTACTCGGCCTGGGTGGATTTCCAGCGCGATGAACCTTTCCTGACCAGAAACACCGAAGAACTCGCGTCTCCCGCGCCACTGACACGGGTGCGCGAGATCAGGGATGCCTCCTTCCCGGCCTTGTCGCACCACATGCTGCGGTTGCTCCAGGCACACAGCCACCTGATCGAATACCTGTGGCAGCAAAACCTGCTGCGGCAAAGTCAGGCGAGCGGGTGGCAGCCGCTCTATCAGGATCCCCAATACCAGCAGATCCGTGGCGCTCAGGAAGAACTGATCCAGGAGATGATCGGCCTGTGCCAGGAGATCATCGGCGACCGCCCCAGCAAGTGGCGGCGCACCGGTACCGACTTCGCCTTCTCCAACAGTGTGATGTCCACGACGCAAGGTCCTGCGACGAGCGTGTGACTGGCCTTTGCGGCCTGCGCCAGAGGGGGGATCCGGTCACTGCCCCGAGGGCGGCTGCAGTCCGAGGAAGGCGGCCAATTCGGGCGTGGCCAACGAGCCCTCACGTGTAACCAGCGCACCGGTCTGCGCATGCTTGGCGACGATGCTGGGAACGGACGCGAACCCGAATCGGTTCATCAGCGCCGTGTTCTTGAGCACTTGCGCCCGCTGCGGATCGAGGTCTCCCATGGCCGAGATGCCGCCTTTCTTGGCGGCCATCGACGCTTCGTGTTCGTCCATCGCCGCCACCGGATCTTTCGCGGCCAGGATGGCGGCGCCCTGTCCCTCGCTCACTTTTCCGATCAGCGCCACCGGGATCCAGATGAATTTGGCTTGCGACTTCAGCGGCTTCGCGGTCTGCCACAGGGCGGCGCAATGCGGACACTGCGAGTCGAAAAAGACGTACACGGTGCGCACGCTCATGGGCGACCCCACCGTGAATCCGCTGGCCTCGGCCTCGATGGCCTCGATGGACACCGGCGCGGTGGCAGCCGCGGCGGGCTTGTCGGGTGACTCCTTGCAGCCGGCAAATAGCAACAGGCAGGCAGACAGGGCGGCGATGGCGATTCGTGGTGTTCTCATGCGCGGATCTCGAAGTGGAAGGTGGGCAAGCCACCGACGATACCAAACCGGGGCGGAGCAGCCGCACGCTCACCCGAACGGAATCGCAGCCCGCGCTGGTTGCGGCGCCTGAGCCGGCGAGCGCAGTTCGGCGCATCGGCTCACGAGCGCGTTGTGGATGTGGATATAACGCTGGCCAAACTCATCGGCGCGCACCCCTGTCGGCGCGGCGGCGGCAAGTCGCTCGACGCAGTTCGCGCGGCTCAGATCCGGCCCGAACGCCAATAGATAGCGCTCCAGCGCCAGCAGGCTGCTGTCGGGCGCGCCCGCACGATAGCGCTTGAGCTCGGCCACGATGCCCTCCCAGCGCAGCACTGTCGGGCTCGACGCGATCGAAGGGTCCACATAAGCCAGATAAGCGCCCGCTTCGCGGCCGAACTCATCGAGCCGGCGCAGCTGCTGCGACAGCGCGTAGCGCAGCATCAACCTGTCTCCGACGCCAAAGGCCTGGAGAATCGGCGAGCCTTCGCCCTGCCACCAGCCGAAGTGCTGGGTGCGATCCGAATAGATCGTTGACGACCACATCGCTTTTTCGATCAGCGCGAGCCGTTCGACCAGGTCGTGCGATACCAGTGCACGCAGATTTTCCGCCGCACCGCGCCCGCCCAGGTCGGCTAGCAGCGCATAGACCCCGGCCAGTTGTTGGCGCTGGGCGCGATAGGCGGGCAGATCGGACGGGCCGAGCGCCGCCGTCGCGCTGGCCGGACTCATGGCTTCCACGACCCTGTCCTGGACCAGTTGCGCCAGATGTCCATCCACGAAGCGGGCGATGCTCTGGCGCACCGCGGGCGGGAACTTGCGCAGACCGTCGGCGGCGAAGCGCCGGCGCGTGTCCGCCAGCGCCAGGGCCTGTTCGAGCTGCCGGGTGTCCCAGGACAGCGGCGCCGGCGCGGTTGCCGGCACGGTGTGGCTGCGCGGCGCGGTCATGAACGGCTCTTGCAACAAGGCTACGAGCCCGTCACGCAGCGCGAGGCGCTGCGGCGAGAGCTCGAGCCGGCTGCGGTCTTTCCGCCAGACGAAGGCAGGTTCGTTGCCCGCGCCGAACACACTGCTGAATTGGCGGCTGAACCGCTGGGTGGCCGCGCCTGATTGGCGGCGCACCTGCTCCACCGTATCCGGCCCAAGCAGGCCGACTCGGGAAATCCGGGCCAGCAGGCGGTCGTGCGCCGGGTCCAGGCCGGCGCCTGCACGATGCAGCCACGCGTAGTCGGGATGCGCCAGCAGCGCCTCCTGTTCGTTGAGCGCTGCGATCACTTCGCGGTAAAGCGCCACAGTCTCGGCGAACGGCCCGGGCCGGGCGCCCGGCGCGAACAGCCGCGGCGCCCGCTGCGCGAGAAAGGCTTCCGTGGCAAGCAGGTCATTGCGTTCGAACAGCCGCGTGTCCAGCGCAGTCATGGCCTTCACTACGCTGCAGCGCGCCGCCTGCTGCAGGCGCGGCACGCCTGCCGCGGCATAACCGACGTCCTCGGGCTTCAGGCTGGTGCGAAAAAACGCCACGCTGCGCGAAAGCCGTCCGGACAGTTCGACTCCCAGGGTGTAGCGAACCAGCAGGCGCAGGTTCTCCGCGTCCTCGCTGGCGGGACTGCGCAGCGCGAGCATCGCCCGCACCGCCTGATCGAGCTCTTCAATCGCCGCCAGGTGGTTCTCGACCGCGATGTATTCCGGCAGCTCCTGCGGCCCGGCACCAGGCTTGGCCGGCCGGCCCGGATCGGCCGCAAGCGGCGGCGGCGCGCAATCTTCACTGGCCAGCAGTTCCGCCGTCTGGCTGTCCTGCGGCACGCCGGTCAGCTGGCTGGCGCGGAAATAAAGTTCGCGCCGGATGGTCTCCACCGCGATATCGCTGAACGCGTGCTCGATGCGCAGCTCCACCCGTTGCCTCAAATTGTCGAAGGCCGCCCAGGAGCCCGGCACGAACAGCACCCAGGTCGTGTCGTCCTGCATCTTTTCACTGGCCGCCAGCAGCGCCAGCGCCTTGCTGCGGTACCACTCGCGCGGGATCGGCTCGCGCCCTTGCGCCATGCGCGTGCGAAAAACACTGTCGGCGCGGATCTGCAGCAAGGTGCGGACCAGCTCATCGTTCCACGCGGCAAGCTCAACGGCGGCGACGAGCAGCCCGGCCATCCAGGTGCCAAGCGCGAGGGCGGCAACCGGGCGCAGCAGCAAGCGGAACCAGTCTCGCCAGCCCGGTTCGCTCATATGGACGCTCCCGCGGTAAGCCGTTCCCCCTCCAGGATCTGCCGCACGGGCCAGGAATGCCACAGCCACAGTATTTCCGATGTGGCAAGCAGCGCGGCCGCAATCAGTGCATAGGGCAAGGCGGCGCGCAGCGGCCGCAATTTCCGATACCAGGACTGCAGGCAATGGCGGAGTTGCGGGCGCGGTTCAAGCGGCATGGTGCGACGAATTATCGAAGCCGCTGCCGCGCCTGGGGGGTTCGACGCGCGAGTGTTTCGATATCAACGTCTGCTTACTTTCGCGGCGCAGGCGCTTACGTCCGTCCTCTCTCGAAGAGCTCGCCGGATCCCCTCAGGCAGTCGCCCGCGCCGCCATCGGCCGCGCTTCGCGGATCGGCAGGTTCACCAGTGCTGCACCCGCCGCCAGCACGATGTCGATGTACCAGACCCAGTCGTAGGCACCGGTCGCTTCGAACACCTTGCCGCCCAGCCAGGCCCCCAGGAAGCCGCCGATCTGGTGCGAGAGCATGACGACGCCGAACAGCGTGGCCATGTTGGTCGGCCCGAAGAACTTGGCGACGAGGCCGGCCGTCGGCGGCACGGTGGACAGGAACGTGACGCCCATCACGGCGGCGAACAGCAGCACCACGGGCCCGGTCTTGGGCGCGAGCAGGAAAGCGATGACCGCGAGGCCGCGGGCGGCATACACCAGCGACAGCAGCGACTTCATGCGCCAGCGGCCGACGGCCCAGCCCATGGCCACACTGCCGACGATGTTGAACAGGCCGATCATCGCGAGCGACCAGCCGGCCCATTGCGTCGGCAGGCCGCAGGAAGCGATGACGCCGGGCAAGTGGGTGGCCAGGAATGCGACGTGGAACCCGCAAACGAAAAAGCCCGCGCTCAGCATCACGTAACTGGGATCTCGCAACGCAGTGCGAATCGCCTCGCGCGTGCCCATGACCTTCTGGCCGGCGGGTGCGGCGTGCAAGGAGTTGCCTTTGAGCAGGAAGGCCGCGGGCAGGCACAGCAGCACCGCGAGACCGAGAATCTGCATCGCGCTGGCCCAACCCACCGAGACCATCAGCGCCGCGGCGATCGGCGCCATGACGAACTGGCCGAACGAGCCGCCGGCGTTGACGATGCCGGTCGCCAGGCCGCGTCGGTCGGGCGATATCAGCCGCGTCGTCGCGGCCATCAAGACGGCAGGACCCGCCATGCCGGCGCCGCCGGCCGACAGTACACCGATGGCAAGAATCAAACCCGCAGTGGTCGTCATCAGCGGCGTGATGAACGTCCCCAGCGCCACCAGCGCAGCGCCGGTGAACAGCACGCGTCCGGCGCCGATCTTGTCGGCCATCGCGCCGGCGAAAGGCTGCGTCAGGCCCCACCAGAGCTGGCCGAAGGCAAAGGCCAGGCTGATACTGCCCAGGCCCAGGCCGGTCGAAGTATTCAGCGGCGAGAGGAACAGGCCCATGGTCTGGCGCGTGCCCATGGTCAGGGCAAAGGTGCCGGCCGCGGCCAGCAACACGAGCCAGAACGCGATGTTCTTGCGCGGACCGTTCGTCGTACTACTCATCGGTGTCTCCATGCGGCAGGGGTGAAAGCAATTCGAGGCATTCGTCGATTAGCGCATGCAGCTCGACCACGCGACGCGGGCCGAGCGTCTGGTTGATGCCTTCCTGCGCCACGCGCCAGCGGCGTTGCGCATCGTGACGTTTCTCGCGGCCGGCATCGGTGACACTCACGAGCCGGCTGCGGCCGTCGGCGCCGGGACCGAGCTCGACCAGACCGGCATCGATCAGCGGCCGCAGGTTGCGCGTGAGCGTCGAGGGACCGATCTTCATCTCGCGCGCCAGGTCGCCGGGACGGATGGGCCCGAGCTTGAGTACATACGACAGCAGTGAGTACTGCGTGCCCTTCAGCCCGGTCTTGCCGACCTCGGCGTCGTAGTGCTGAGCCACCCGCCGCATGAGCTGGCGCAATTTCAGGTTGGTGCAGCCTTGCGGCTTGACAGCGGTGTCCATGTCGATTATTGTAGCTGCAATTGTTGTAGATGCAACTATTTTCAAGGAGTAAGTGATGATGCAGGTGAATCCGCTCGAAGCCTGGCTGGCCGAGGAACGTGAAGTGATGGCGCGCCTCGATGCCGGCATCGGCGCCGGAGTGGTTCGTCCGGAACAGCTGGCCGGCAAGAGCGGGCTCGAAATGATGCAGGCGATGCTGCGCGGCGAGGTGCCCTATCCGCCGATCGCCAAAACGCTGGACTTCACGCTGATGGAAGTCGAGGAAGGCCGCGCGCTGTTCCAGGGCACGCCGGGCCCCGCTCATCTGAATCCGATGGGCACCATCCATGGCGGCTGGTATGCCAC
>DATNCB010000490.1:0-3393 GCA_035571715.1 Ramlibacter sp. | reverse complement strand
AGCGCGAGATAGGTGAGTCGGGTGGTCCGGCTCATCACGCTCGGGTTCTTGGCAGCGGGCGCCTGCGCTTGCGGCGTCGGCGTTTGCGTCAGGGTTTCGGGCCGCGAAGACACGTCAGGCCTCCTTGCCGAACAACCCGGCCGGCCGCACCATCAGAACGATCACCATGATGACGAACACCACGACGTTCGAGGCCTCGGGATAGAAGACTCGGGTGAAGCCTTCGATCACGCCGAGTCCCATGCCGGTTACCACGGAGCCGAGAATCGAGCCCATCCCGCCAATCACGACGACGGCGAACACGACAATGATGAGGTTGGTGCCCATGAGGGGAGTAACCTGGATCACCGGCGCGGCCAGCACGCCCGCCAGGGCCGCCAGCGCGGCGCCGGCGCCGTAGGTGAGCATGACCATCAGCGGCACGTTCACGCCGAAGGCCTGGACCAGCTTGGCATTCTCGGTCCCTGCGCGCAGGTACGCGCCCAGGCGCGTACGCTCGATCAGGAACCAGGTGCCCAGGCACACGAGCACCGACGCCACAACTACCCAGGCTCGGTAGTTGGGCAGCACCATGAAGCCCAGATTGGTCGAGCCCGCAAGCGCTTCGGGTACCGGGTAGGACTGGCCGGACACGCCGTACTGGTCACGGAAAATACCTTCCAGGATCAGCGACAGCCCAAACGTCAGCAGCAGCCCGTACAGCGGATCCAGGCCGTACAGTCGCTTGAGAAACGCCCGCTCGATCGCGACGCCCAGAATACCCACCACCAAGGGCGCCAGCACAAGCGCGGCCCAGTAATTGATGCCCCATTTCTCCAGCATGATGTAGGCGGCGAACGCACCCACCATGTACAGGGCGCCATGCGCGAAGTTCACGATGTCCAGCAGGCCGAAGATCACGGCAAGTCCCAGGCTGAGCATGGCGTAGAAGGCGCCATTGACCAGGCCAAGTACCAGCTGCCCGAGGAAGGCCTGGATGGGAATGCCGAATATTTCAATCATGGAAATAGAGAGGATGAGCCGGCCTCCTCGAGGCCGGCTCTTTCAGGCTGGGTGGGTGCTCATTTCCAGGCGGCGCACTTGCTCTCAGCCTTGGTCGTCCAGGCTTCTTCGCCCTTGAACACCTGCATCACGTTGTAGTAGTCCCAGGGCTCGGTCGACTTGTCGGGCGACTTCACCTGCATCAGGTACATGTCGTGGACCATGCGGCCATCGGCGCGGACGAAGCCGTTCTTGGCGAAAACGTCGTTGATCTTGGTCTTGCGCATCTGCGCCAGGACCTTGTCCGCGTCGTCGCTGCCCGTCGCCTTCACCGCGTTGAAGTAATTCATGGCGGCCGAATAGTCCGCGGCCTGAAGCGAGGAGGGCATGCGCTTCATCTTGTCGAAAAACCTGCGGCTCCAGGCCCGGGTTTCGGCGTTCTGGTTCCAATACCAGCTGTCCGTCAGGTACATGCCCTGGGTGGCCTTCAGGCCCAGCGAGTGAATATCGTTGATGAACACCAGCAAGCCGGCAAGCTTCATCGTCTTGGTAATGCCGAATTCGTTGGCGGCCTTGATCGAATTGATCGTGTCGCCGCCGGCATTGGCCAGCCCGAGGATCTGTGCCTTGCTGCCCTGCGCCTGCAGCAGGAAGGATGAAAAATCGCTGGCATTCAGCGGCGCGTTCACCGAGCCCACCACCTTGCCGCCCGATGCTTCGACCACCTTCGAGGTATCGGCCTGCAGCTGCTTGCCGAAGGCATAGTCGGCCGTCAGGAAGAACCACGTCTTGCCACCCTGCTTGACGACCGCATTGCCGGTGCCCTTGGCCAGCGCCACCGTGTCATAGGCCCAATGCACGGTGTACGGCGTGCACTGCTCGTTGGTGAGCGCCGAGGTCGCTGCGCCGACAACGATGAAAGGTTTCTTTTTCTCGGCGGCCACCTTTGCCATCGCCAGGGCGGTGCCCGAGTTGGTGCCGCCGATCAGCATGTCCATTCCCTGGGTGTCGAACCATTCGCGAGCCTTCGTGGCGGCCACGTCCGGCTTGTTCTGGTGGTCCGCCGACAAGATTTCGATCTTCTTGCCGTTGATCGCGCCGCCCATGTCGGCGATGGCCATTCTGATGGCTTCCACGCCGCCCTGACCGTCGAGGTCCGCGTACACACTAGACATGTCCGTGATCAGGCCGATGCGGATCACGTCGCCTGAAATCTGCGCTTGCGCGGTCGAAACAGCGGCGAGCGTGCCAAAGGCGAGAGCGCATGCCGTGATGGATTTTCTGAGCTTCACTTGGGTTCTCCTTCTGAGTAAGTCGAGTGGCTTAAACGCCGAGGTATTCCTTTAGCATCGCCGTGCTGCCGGCCAGTTCGGCTTGCGCGAACTGCTTGACGATGCGGCCATGTTCCATTATGTAGAAGCGGTCGGCTAACGGTGCGGCGAAGCGGAAGTTCTGCTCGACCAGGACGACCGTGTAGCCCTTGGCCTTGAGTGTGCGAATCATCTCGGCGAGCTTTTGCACGATGACGGGCGCCAGCCCTTCGGACATCTCGTCGAGCAGCAGCAGGCGCGCGCCGGTACGAAGGATCCGCGCCACGGCGAGCATCTGCTGCTCGCCACCGGACAATCGCGTGCCCTGGCTGGCCGCGCGCTCCTTCAGGTTGGGGAACATCTGATAGATATCGGCCACGCTCATTCCGCCCGCGGCAATGACAGGCGGCAGCATCAGGTTTTCCTCGGCCGACAGGCTCGCGAAGATGCCGCGCTCCTCCGGGCAGTACCCCACGCCGAGCTTGGCAATCTTGTGCGGCGGCAGCTTGATCGATTCCTCGCCCCTGATCCGGATCGATCCTTTGCGAGTCCCGGTGAGCCCGAGGATGGCACGCAGCGTGGTGGTCCGGCCGGCGCCATTGCGGCCCAGCAGGCACACTACCTCGCCTTCGCTGACCGAGAGATCCACCCCGTGCAGGATGTGGGATTCGCCGTACCAGGCGTTCAGTCCCTCCAGGCGAAGCAGCTCAGTGGACATCAGTGCGGCCCTTGCAAGGCCGTGTCGGCGGTGCCCATGTACGCCTCGATCACCAGCGGATTGGCCGATACCTCGGCATATGGACCGTCGGCGATGATCGCGCCGCGCTGCAGCACCGTGATGCGATTGGCAATCGACGCCACGACGTTCATGTTGTGTTCGACCATCAGGATGGTACGCCCCGCCGAAACTTTCCTGATCAGTTCGGTGACGCGATGCACATCCTCATGCCCCATGCCTTGTGTCGGCTCGTCCAGCAGCATCAGGTCCGGTTCCAGGGCCATGGTCGTGGCCAGCTCCAGCGCGCGCTTGCGGCCATAGGGCAGATTCACCGTCAGCTCGTCTTCGAACGCCTGCAAGTCGACCGCAGCCAGCAGTTCCCGC
>DATNCB010000489.1:0-1742 GCA_035571715.1 Ramlibacter sp. | reverse complement strand
TCCACCAGCTCGTCGTCCTCGATGAACTCCACGGCGTACTCCAGCGTCAGCTGGATCGGCGGCGTGATCTTGATCGCTTCTTCCTTGCCGCTGACGCGGAAGTTGGTCAGCTGCTTCATGCGAACCGCATTGACCACGAGGTCGTTGTCGCGGCTGTGGATACCCACGATCATGCCTTCGTACACCGGGTCGCCCGCCTTGACGAACATGCGGCCCCGGTCGTCCAGCTTGCCGAGCGCATAAGTCACGATTTCGCCATCGTCCATGCTGATCAGCACGCCGTTCTTGCGGCTGGCGATCTCGCCCTTGTAGGCCTCGTAGCCGTCGAAGATGTTGCTGGCCAGCCCCGTGCCGCGCGTCAGGTTGAGGAATTCGTTCTGAAAGCCGATCAATCCGCGGGCGGGGATGCGATATTCCAGCCGCACCCGGCCGCGGGCGTCCGACTCCATGTTCACCAGGTCGCCTCTGCGCTCGCCCAGGGCCTGCATCACGCCGCCCTGGTGGGCTTCCTCGATGTCCACCGTTAGCAGCTCGATCGGTTCCTGGCGCTCGCCGTTGACCTCCTTGAACACGACGCGCGGCTTGGAGACGGCCAGCTCGTAGCCTTCGCGGCGCATGTTTTCCAGCAGGATGGTGAGGTGCAGTTCGCCGCGGCCGGACACCTCGTAAATGCCCTCTTCATCGGTGTCCCGCACTTTCAGCGCCACGTTCGCCTGCAGCTCCTTTTCCAGCCGGTCCCAGAGCTGGCGGCTGGTGACGTATTTGCCCTCGCGCCCGGCGAGCGGCGAGTTGTTGACGCAGAAGTTCATCGTCAGCGTCGGCTCGTCGATCTTGAGCATCGGCAACGGTTGGGGATTGGCCGGATCGGTGAGCGTGACACCAATGCCCACCTGTTCGATCCCGCTGATCAGGACGATATCGCCCGGACCCGCTTCCGCGGCCGGAAGTCGCTCGAGGCCTTCGAACTTGAGGATCTGCTGTACCTTGGCCAGCGCCGGGATTCCTTCGACGCCTTCATAGACCGCGACCTGCTGGTTCACCTTGATCGTGCCCTGGTTGATCCGGCCCACTCCGATGCGGCCGACGTAGGTCGAATAGTCCAGCGATGAAATCTGCAACTGCAGCGGGGCGTCGGGTTCGCCTTCGTGCGGCGGCACCTGCGTGAGAATGGTGTCGAAGAGCGGCGCCAGGTCCTTGCCCCATTGCTCGCCCGCAGCGCCCTCCTTCATCGAGGCCCAGCCGTTCAAGCCCGACGCATAGACCACTGGGAAATCCAGCTGGTCTTCGGTCGCCCCGAGCTTGTCGAACAGATCGAAAGTCGCGTTGATCACGTAGTCCGGACGAGAGCCGGGCCGATCCACCTTGTTCACGACGACGATGGGTTTCAGGCCCAGCGCCAGCGCCTTCTTGGTCACGAACCGGGTCTGCGGCATCGGGCCTTCCACCGCGTCGATCAGCAGCACCACGCCGTCGACCATCGACAGCGCACGCTCCACCTCGCCGCCGAAGTCGGCGTGGCCGGGTGTGTCGACGATATTGATGTGCGTGCCTTGCCAGCTCACGGCGCAGTTCTTGGCCAGGATCGTGATGCCGCGTTCGCGTTCCAGGTCGTTGCTGTCCATCACGCGTTCGGTGACCTTCTCGTTGGCGCGGAAGGTGCCGGACTGGCGCAGCAGCATATCGACCAGAGTCGTCTTGCCGTGGTCCACGTGGGCGATGATGGCGATATTGCGGATCTGCTT
>DATNCB010000488.1:0-2482 GCA_035571715.1 Ramlibacter sp. | reverse complement strand
TCGTAGGCGGCCACGGTCCGGATGAACATTTCGCCGGTGCCGGTGCAGGAAACGGCTGCGGTGCGGTTGTCGGCATAGGTGCCGGCGCCGATCAGCGGCGAGTCGCCGACCCGGCCGGGCTGCTTGTTGGTCATGCCGCCGGTGGAAGTGGCGGCGGCCAGGTTGCCATTCACATCGAGAGCGACGGCGCCCACCGTGCCGAGCTTGCGCCCTTCGTCCAGCGGCGCGGCGGTTTGACTCGCCACCAGCGAGGCCGCGTCATGGTCCAGCAGGGCCTTGTCGGCGGCCAGCGCGCGGTGCAATTGCTCGCGCCGCACATCGGTCGAAAAATAATCGGGCGCAACCAGCTCAAGTCCCATTCTTTGCGCCAGCGCCTCAGCGCCCGCACCCACCAGCAACACGTGATCGGTGTGCTCCATCACGGCACGCGCCGCGCGCACCGGCCGCCGCACGCGGGTGACGCAGCCCACCGCGCCGGCGCGCAAGGTGGCGCCGTCCATCACGGCGGCATCCAGCTCATGGGTTTCCTCGTGGGTGAACACGGCGCCGACGCCGGCGTTGAACAGCGGGCAGTCTTCGAGCAGCTCGACGGCCAGGGTCACCGCATCGAGCGCGCTGCCCCCGCCCGCGAGCAGTTGCTGCGCCGCGGACAGGATGCCGTGCAAGGCCGTGTGGTACGCCATTTGTCGGTCGGCGGCGGCGCCGTTGCGGCTGATGGTGCCGGCGCCGCCGTGAATGGCAATGACGGGGGTGGGAGTGGTTGCAAAGGAGGGCGTCATGGCGGGGATGATTATTGAGCTTGGGCAACCCGCGCCGCCGCCAGGTCCCAACCGGCCCAGCCGCAGCTCTTGAACAGGACGGGTCCCGTCGATGCCGCGGGGATGCCGCACACCACATCACGCAAAGTCGCGAAAGCGCTCACATCCAGGCTCGCTTGCAGCAGATCGCCGGCTTCATGAATGGCTTCGGGCGTGTCCACGACGACGCGACCGTGCGACGCGCAATGACGGCACAGCTCGGGATCGAGTTCCACCATGGCCGGCGTGAAAGCGCCGACGGCAGCGATGAAAGCGTCGCCCCGCGGCAGGGCGCGCAGGACCACGCCGTTCGCCAGCGTACAAGTCACGATCAGCGGACACTGCGCGACGGCTTGGTTCGCATCCTCCACCACGCTCGCCTGCAGGCCCAGCGTTCGCGCGTAGGCGGCCAGCGCCTGTGCACTGGCGGCGGAGCGAGAGGCGATGAACACGTCTGTTATCCCAAGCGTCGCGAAAGCCTCCAGATGCGCCCGTCCTTGCACCCCCGCGCCGACGATCAGTAGCGGACCCTCCTTGTTCGGCGCGAGCAACTCCGCCGCCAGCAACGACACCGCGGCGGTGCGGCGCGCCGTCACGGTCGGCCCGTCGAGGATGAGCTTCCGCTCACCCGTGACGACATCGAACACCACGACATCGCCTTGAATCGTTGGTCGCTGCGTCCCGGCATTGGCTGGCGTGAACGTGATCAGCTTGGCGATGGCGATGTTGCGATCCAGCGCCGGCATCGCGAACAGGCTGCCGCCGCCCGGCAAAGCCTGCACCAGGCGCTGGGGCACCCGCACCGAGGCATCGGCCAGCAACTCGCGGATTTGCGCGACCAGCGCGGGATAAGGCAGCCAGGCGGCGGTTTGTGTGGCATCGAGCAAGCGGGTCATGTTGGCCAATCCGTATAGGCAAATAGGGGGATTTTGTCCTACAGCATCACGCGCCAAAAGCCGCGTTCAAATCGAGGCGCGGATTTCTAGCATGAGCGAAATCCCAAGGAGCCGATCCGACATGCCAACCGACCTGCCCGAAAAAGGCGCCAGCGCGCAGCGCGACAGGTTGTTCCGGGTGGGGCTGCTCGCCTTGGCGATGGGCCTGTTCGTGGCGTTCTGGATGGTGTGCAGCCAGCAGGTGCGCAAGGCCCAGATGCGCGACGTCAGCATGCAGGTGCAGCGCGTCGCCATCGGAGACTGCCTGCAGTACGTTCCGCGCGCCACGCTCAACAGCTGCGCCAGCCGGGTCGATCCCTACAGCTCCCATGCCGTGATGCCGCCCGGCGACAAGCCGGCAAGCGCGGCAGATGCCGCCCGCGCGCTGATGGGCAACAGCGCCGCCCCAGACAGCTCCTACCGCTGACCTCTTCGCGCCCACAAGCTTCGTCCAGATAGCTACGGCCTCGCCGGGCCGGCGTCCGACAGCAACCAGCTGTGTCCACCGACTGGCTGAGACTGGGTACACGCCTACTATGAAATCAAAGGACGAACAAGGGAGCGCACCGTGAATAACTCAGTCGCCTCTATCGGTTTCCCATGGAGCAATCCGGCGGCCACGTCGCTCGATGCTTCGGATGAGTACGACGCCATGCCCGGCATGACGCGCTACTGTCCCACGCAATTGCTGGCGGCTTTCAGTCTGCTCATGGCCGGCCACGGCCGCTGCATCAGCACGGCCATGATGCT
>DATNCB010000487.1:0-1036 GCA_035571715.1 Ramlibacter sp. | reverse complement strand
GGCAACTTCAAGTTCAATCGCAATCACATGCCGATCCAGAACTATTACCTGCGCGAGACAGTGAAGGTGGCTGATGGCTCACTGGGCTTCGTTACCAAGGAAACGGTGTCGACGGCCTATCAGGACTTCTACGTCGGCCGTTGCACCGCCATCAAGTGAATTTCCAACCCCGTTTGGCCTCCTCTTCGGCTTCGCGTACCAAAGCCGCCGCCAAGGCGCCAACCGTGGCGCGCGCGAAGGCGCGCGGGATCCAGTCGGTTGTGATCGGCTTTCGCGTGCTGGAGAAGATCGCCGAGGCGACCGGTCCGCTGGCGTTGAAGGACCTGGTCGCAGGAACCGGCATGGCCGCCAGCAAACTGCGTTTTTACCTCGTGAGCTTCCTCGAGCTGGGTCTGGTTTCCCAAGATCCCGCGAGCGGGTATTACAGCCTGGGGCCCGGAGCCGTCAAGCTCGGCGTGGCGGCACTGGAAAAGGTCGACGTGGTGCGCACCAGCCGGTCCGAGATGATGACGCTCGCCGACACCCTCGGATACACCGTATTCCTGGCCGTCTGGGGAACTCATGGTCCAACTGTCGTGGACAGGGTCGACGGTCGCAGCCGCACGGTGCTGGAAATCCGCGTAGGCAGCGTCCTGCCGGTGTCGGCGTCTGCCATCGGGTGGGTCTTTTCCGCGTTCATGCCCAAAGCCGCGACCAGCACGCTGCTCAAGCGTGAAGCCAAGGAAGGCATCGGCCCATGGGGTTCATCGAACGATTCCGGTGCGAGCCTGGCCGAACTGCAGTGCGAGATCCGGCGCACGCGGCTCGCGACGGCTCCGGGTACGTTGTTGACCGGATTCACCGCCATCGCCTCGCCCATCCTGGATCGCTCCCAGACACCACTGGCGGTGATTTCGGTGATCGGTCCGATCGGGCGCATGGACGACTCACCGAACGGCGCGGTAGCCAAAGCACTTGCAGGGCTGACCAATCGGCTCAGCCGTCAAATCGGCTGGATGCCGCTGCCGTCGGAATAGACAAGATTGTGACGAGGAGA
>DATNCB010000486.1:0-5109 GCA_035571715.1 Ramlibacter sp. | reverse complement strand
TGAATTCCGTCGGTCGGGGATCGAGACTGCCGTAGAGATAGACCTGCTTGTGAACGGTCGATCCGTACCGCCTGTAGGGTCCTGGCTTGCGGTTGATCGCGGCTTCCATGCACGTGAGAATCTGCCCCGCAAGCGTGCCTCCGCCGATGGCGTCGAAGGCCAGTGTCGCGCCGGTCGCCACCAGCCCTTGCGTCAGGTCGTCTTTGAAATTCGGCGCCGCCGAATTGCACACGTAGCGCGCGCCCTGCGCGCGAAGCATCTCTTCCTGCGCGGCGCTCCTGACGATGTTGACGAGACCGATGTCGTCCTGCAGGCAGATCCTGTTGAGCATCTGGCCGAGATTCGACGCGGCGGCCGTGTGTACCAGCGCCTTGTGCCCGTCGCGCCGCATCGTCTCCACCATCCCCA
This sequence comes from Ramlibacter sp., assembly GCA_035571715.1. GTDB lineage: Bacteria > Pseudomonadota > Gammaproteobacteria > Burkholderiales > Burkholderiaceae_C > Ramlibacter. The sequence goes on along the minus strand of DATNCB010000486.1, from coordinate 4,701 downwards.
ACGCGGTGAGCGGGTTGACGAAGCACGAGGCGCCTTCGGCCGGTTTGGTGCCGTCCGGCAGCAGGAGGCATTGCTCAGCCTTCATGACGCGGTACTGCGCGTACATCGCGCCGCCGAGGATGGCCACCGTCTTGCCCAGCAGGACGCGTGCGGCCTCCGAGTCGCCGGCCGCAACGACCACACCCGCGCCTTCGTTGCCCACCGGCATCGGCTGGCCGACGCGGCCCGCCATGCCCTTCATCGCCGCCGGCGGTATCTGCATCGTGACCACCGGATGGGTAGCAGTGCCGGAGAGCTTGGCCGTGGCGATATCGGCCGCGCCGAACAGCAGGCCGATATCGGACGGGTTGAGCGGTGAGGCCTCGATGCGCACCACCACTTCATCGGCCGCGGGTTGCGGCGTGGGCACGGTGGCCAGCGAAATTTCCAGCTGGCCTTCGGGCTTGACGAGGGACTGCAGTTGCAGGCCTGCGGGGATGCTTGTGCTCATGGCGGTCTCCTGAAGGCGAATGCCTTCTCGAGCGGCGATTATGAGCCGCAGTACTTCGAGCGCGCTAAGGTTTGGCCCGCGCTGCGGCTACTGGTGCCTGCGCCGGCGCCGCTTCGCGCGGAAGCTCGAACAGCAGGAACGGCGGCTGGTCCGGCCGGCTGCGCTGCAGCAGCGGCTTGGCCACGTTGTAGACCGGCACGCCGTTGATGGTCCTGGCTTCCAGCGTGCCGCGGTGCGCGTGGCCGTGGAACACGGCGTCCACCGGATAGCGCAGCAGCGGCTCCTCCAGCCGGCTCGAGCCCAGGAAGGCAAAGATGTCGACGGGCTCGCCTTCCACGGTGCCGGCAATGGGCGAGTAATGCAGCAAGGCAATGCGGCGCCGCGTGCGCAGCCGGGCCAGCGCGGACTCCAGTTTCAACGCCTCGTTCAAGGCCTCCTGCACGAACAGCTTGATCGCGGGCTCGCCCCATGCGCCGAGCGAGGCGCGCCCGAAGCCGCCGGCAAAGCCCTTGACGCCCGCGATGCCCACGCCCTCGATCTCGCATGGTTCACCGTCGAGCACGCGAACGCCGGCGCGCATCAGGGTTTCGCGCACGATCTCCGGCGTGCCGGACTCGTAATCGTGGTTGCCCAGCACGGCGACGATGGGCACCGAGACGGCACCTAGCTCTTCGGCCAGCACGTGGGCTTCCTCGGCCGTACCGTAGTTCGTGAGGTCGCCGCACAGCAGCAGTGCGTCGGCGGCCTCCGAGGCCTGAGCGAACAAGCCGCGCAGGCTGCCGGCGGAGTCCTTGGTGACGTGCAGATCGCCGACGGCGGCAAAGCGCACGCGGCCGGCGGACGGGTGAGCGGCCAGGCCGGGCAGGCGTTTGACATTGGGCATGAACTGAGGCGTCGGGATAAGACCCGCCCATGCTGCCGCGTTGCGCCGACGCCGGCCATCGTCCTTTCCCGTCGCAGCTTGTAGGCAAAAGCTGACGCCCGTTGAGGTTCCTCGTCCATGGCGCGGACTGCCCAGCGCGGCTACGCTCAACCAACGCTTTTTTCGGAAGGCTGGTACCGCATGTCCTGCGCGCCGCTCGCACCGTCCCTCGAGGACGAGGTCCCGACCGAAAGCGCCGCCTTCTTCCGGCGCGCGTTGCGGGCGCTGGTCGATGCGCAAGTGCCCTTCCTCGTGGGCGGGGCCTTCGCGCATGCGTGTTTCACCGGAATCCGCCGCACCACCAAGGACCTCGACCTGTTCATCTTCCGCAACGACTATCCACGCGTGGCCGCGCTGATGCAGGCCGAAGGCTGGCGCGCCGATCTGACGTATCCGCACTGGCTGGCGAAGGTCTATGCGGGCGAGGACTTCATCGACCTCATCTTCAACTCCGGCAACGGCCTCACGCCGGTCAACGGGCACTGGTTCCGCAACAACGCACAGGCGCAGGTGCTGGGTGTGACGGTGCTGATCGTCAACCTGGAGGACGCGATCCTGTCCAAGTGCTTCATCATGGAGCGCGAGCGTTATGACGGCGCCGACATCGCCCACCTGCTGCAGGCCAACGCCGAGCAGTTGGACTGGGCCGGACTGCTGGAGCGATTCGGGCCGCACTGGCGCGTGCTGCTCGCCCACCTCACGCTGTTCGGCTACATCTACCCCGGCGAGCGGCATCGCGTGCCGCGCTGGCTCATGGACAAGCTGATCGCCCGGCTGGCCGCGGAGTCCCGCAAGGCTCCCGCCAGCGATCCGCATGTCTGCGCCGGCACGCTGCTGTCGCGCGAGCAGTACCTGCACGACGTGGAGCAGCTCGGTTATGTGGACGGCCGCCTCACGTCGGCGAGCACCATGACGCCGCAGGATGTGGAAGTGTGGACCGAGGCGATACCGGCGCGGCAAGGCGATTCGTGACGCTACCATGCGTCCAGGCGTAAGGAGCATCCGCATGAACTTCGAAAATCGCACGGTGGTATTGACCGGGGCCAGCGGCAACCTGGGCAAGGCCGTGGCCGCAGCTTTTGCCGAGCGCGGCGCACGGCTGGTCCTGATCAACCGGCAACGGGAGGCGTTGACCGCTGCCTTTGGCGCGCTGAAGGACGCTGCGCTGGTGCCAGCCGACCTGCTCGATCGAGGCCAGTGCCAGGCCGCTATCGAAGCGGCGGTGCAGCGATTCGGCCGCGTCGATGTTCTTTGCCATCTCGCCGGCGGCTTTCGCATGGGCGAAGCCGTCCATGAAACGGCGGACGGCACCTGGAATTTTCTGTTCGACCTCAATGCGCGCACGCTGGTGAACATCGCGCATCCGGTCGTGCCCCACATGATCGAGCGCGGCGGCGGAAAGATCGTGACCGTCGGCGCCTATGCGGCGCAAAAGGGCGTCGCGCAAATGGGCGCGTACTGCGCGTCCAAGAGCAGCGTGATCCGGCTGACCGAGGCGATGTCGGCCGAGTTGAAGGAAAAGAACATCAACGTCAATTGCGTGCTCCCGACCGTCATCGACACGCCGGAGAACCGGGCCGCGATGCCCGATGCCGATCCCGCCCGCTGGGTCTCGCCGCAGGCGCTGGCCGAAGTGATCGTCTTCCTCGCCTCCGACGCAGCTCGCGCGATTCACGGAGCGGCGGTTCCGGTGACGGGGTTGAGTTGAGGAGCGAAGCTATTGCGGCTGCGCCTTCAGCTTGCCTCGAGCGCTGCCGTTCAGCAGCGGAATGACCGACAAACCGCTGAATAGCAGCAGCCAGTCCTGCGGTACCTGAAGCAGGACAGCGGCACTACCCCCGATGACGGACCAGACGACCGGGATCACGAGCAGCCAGCCCCAGACCGGCGCCGACGCGAGGAAGAACACCCCGAACGTGAAAAGAGTGAGTGGGCAGGGCGTGATGCCGAACATCGGCATTTCAGGGTAAGGGTGTCCGGCCCACACGCCCAGCAGCGGATAAAACACAGACGCATACAGGATCAGAGCCCATCCCATCCAGGCAGTTGGCCCGCGCGAAGCGCCGAACTGCAGCTTGCCCGCGAATCCCGCGCGCAACAGCAGCAATGCCTGGACCACAAAAAGAGCTGCGAACAGGAACGCCGCTTTGTTGATCTCGGCAAAGTGAAAGGCGTGATAGGCGATGCCGGTCCACAGCCACATCGCCGCAAGCCCTGCGGCGACCCATCGGCCGGTGTAGGTCGAAGGTCGCAGAATGAGCAACAGAAGTGCAATTCCGAGGAGATATGCCAGTACCTGGACTGGCCACACATTCAGGTTGTACCGGACGAACACTTCGATGAATTGAGCCTGCGTGAAGGGCAGCATGTATCGCTCCTTGCTGTGGGTCAATTCATGTCTAGTCGGGGCGGGCCGCCCCGACTTTGACCCGCATCAAGTCAGCGGCGATACGGGTTGGCAGGGGCGCGGTCGAAGCGATTCGGTACGCCGTCGTGGTCGTAGTCACCGTAAGGGCCGTACAGGCGCGCATGACGGTGCTCTTCGCGCCAGCCATGCCTGCGCCAGTCGTCCCCGTAGCGGTACTCGATCCGCGGCGTCACATACACCGGCTGCGATTCGACATAGCCCGGATTGACGTACACCGGGTAGTTAGGCTGCACATAAACGGGGGCGGGCTCGACGTACACGCCAGGCGCCTGCACACCGAGGGAAAAGAACACGTCGCTGCGGGCGTGCGCGGCGGAGGCCACGCCCAGGGAACCCAGCAGCAATGCGGCGACAGAGATGAATTTCACGGAACGGGCTTTCATGCGTTTCTCCTTTGGGTTGGCATGGAAAGCATGTTGCGCCGGCCTGCATGAACGCAGCCTGAACAAAAAACAATCAGGCGCCGGGCAACGAAATATCCACCCGCGCGCCGCCCAGGTCGGAGCGCCCCAGCTTCAATTCGCCCTGGTGGCTGGCCACGAGTTCGTTGACCACGGCCAGCCCGACGCCATGCCCCGGCACGCGTTCATCGCCGCGGACATGAAGCTGCAGCACCGATTGCGTATCGCTGAATCCCGGCCCGTCATCGTCGACCTGGATCCTCAGCCGGTCACCATCGCGCCAGACGCGCACGGCCACGCGGTGACCGGCCCATTTGGCGGCGTTGTCCATCACGTTACCGAGCAGCTCGAAGGCATCGCCTTCATCGATGCGCCAGCTCAGGTCGGCCGGACACTCGAGCGAGAACGCCAGGCCTTTGCCGGCATGGATCTTCGCCAGCGAATCGCGGATCCGGTTCAC
>DATNCB010000485.1:0-4740 GCA_035571715.1 Ramlibacter sp. | reverse complement strand
ATCCTTGAGCCCAAGTGCGCGGGCAGCGTTGCGGGTCACGCCGGCCAGGGCTTCTTCCGGCGTCAAGCGGAACAGGGTGCAGGCCATGTTCAACATCAGCAGCAGCGACGTGCACGGCGAACTGCCCGGGTTGCAATCGGTAGCCACCGCGATCGGCACGGCATGCCGGCGCAGCAGTTCCACCGGCGGAACCCGCGTGTCACGGAGGAAATAGAAAGCACCGGGCAGCAGAACCGCGACGGAGCCCGACTGCGCCATCGCGGCGGCGCCCGCTTCGCTGAGCCACTCCAGATGATCGCAGCTCAGGGCACCGTAGCGCGCCGCCAGTTGCGCTCCGCCGCTGTCGCTGAGCTGCTCGGCATGCAGCTTGACCGGCAGGCCCAGCTCACGCGCGGCCTCGAGCACGCGCTGCGTCTGCTGCGCGCTGAAGGCGATGCGCTCGCAGAACGCGTCGACCGCGTCGACCAGGCCTTCGCCGTGAAGGACCGGCAGCATGCGCAGCAGTTCGGCGATGTAGTCGTCGGCGCGGCCGGCGAACTCCGGCGGCAAGGCATGCGCCCCGAGGAAGGTCTTGCGCACCTCGACCGGCTGCTGTTCACCAAGCTCACGCGCCACGCGCAGCATCTTGCGTTCGTGCTCCAGCGACAGGCCGTAGCCGGACTTGATTTCCACCGTCGTGACGCCCTCGCCCATCAGCGTGCGCAGCCGCGGCAGGCTCTGCGCCGCCAGCTCGGTCTCGGTCGCAACCCTTGTCGCCGTCACGGTTGACGCAATGCCGCCGCCTGCGCGGGCGATGTCTTCGTAGCTGGCCCCACCCAGCCGCAGTTCGAACTCATGGGCGCGGTCGCCGGCGTACACGAGGTGCGTGTGGCAGTCCACCAGGCCCGGCGTCACCAGCGCGCCTCCGCAGTCATGGTGCTGTTCGCAGCGCTCTTCCCATTCGCGGGGAAGCTGGTTGCGCGGCCCGACCCAGGCGAAATGCTCTGCCTCGACCACGATGGCCGCGTCTTCGACCAGCCCATAGGCCTGCGCTGTGCCGCTTTGCATGGTCGCGGCATGGCAGTGGGTCCACAACTGCACGGTCATGGGTCGATCTCCATCCAGAGTGCGTCGTCGCCGGCGAGCTGAACCAGCCCATCCGAATCCAGTATGCGCCACGCCAAAGTGTCTCGGGGAATCGCCAGGCGCTCGCTACCCCAAGTGGCCGTGACCGCGTGCCCATTGGCGTAAACCGCGATCAAAGCGGCGGCCTTGCACGCCTTGGAACAGGCGCCGCCCATACGTTCCATGCGCGCCGCGCCTTGCCGCAGCATCAGATTGAAGTCCCGCGTCGGACCGCCCAGCAACTCGCAACCGGTCTGTGCCGCGCCATCGAATTGCAACGGCATCGATGAGGTCCCAAGCTCATGGATCGCGGCATCGATCCGCAGCTTCACGCCCTGGCCGGCCAGCACGGCGAACCAGCGCTGCACGCCGGGCAGCCGCGAGAACGGCCCGTCCTTTGCAATTTCGGCTACCGACAGCCGCACCGTCCAGTCCTCGCTGCGCGGCCAAGCCAGCAGTTCGCGGGTGACGCCGCCACCGTTCGCCCATGACGTGGGCGGCACTTGCGCGAGCTGAACCAACCTCCAGCTCATGCCTGGAACTGCCCCGCGAAACTGTAGCGCGTACCGGGATAGACCAGCCGCGCCACGCTGGCGACATGAGCGCCGCTGACCGTGCGCCGCATCATGGCCAGGCACGGATCGCTACGCTTGATGCGCAGTTCCTTCGCTTCGGCGGCCGTGGGCAGGCAAGCCTCGATCGAGTAACTCGCCTCCGTCAGCGGCGCGTTCTGCAGCAGGTGCAGGGTCGGCGAAGTGCGGGTGAAGTCCGTCTCCAGATACCGCGGAGCCGCGGCCGGGTTGACGTAACGATCTTCATACTGGATCGGAACGCCGTTTTCGTAATGGATGAGCACGGTGTGAAACGCGGTGGCGCCGCTGCGCAGGCCCAAGGATCGCGCCAGCTCGGCACCGGCTTTTTCCTTGCCAGCCTGCAGGACCCGGGTGGTGTGCACATGGCCGCGCTCCACCACCTCCTCGTGGATGTCGCGGATGGTCAGGCGCGACGAGATCCGGTGCAGCTGGGCCACCCGCGTGCCGGAGCCCTGCACCCGCGTCACCAGCCCCTCGGCCGCGAGTTCCCGCAAGGCCCGGTTCACCGTCATACGGCTGATGCCGAACTGCTGCATCAGCGCCGTTTCGCTGGGGACCGGGTCGCCGGGCTTCCACTCGCCGCTGGCGATGTATTGCCTGATCCAGGCCTTCACACGTTCGTAAGCGGGCAGGTCGCTGTGTCCCATACGCGAAGAATACCCCAGGTTGACACAAGTTGTATAGACAACTAGGATAAACGCCGAAGTCATGGAGCCTTTTTCGGAGACGTCGATGTCGGATCTCTCGCAAACCCCTTTCCTGGACAGCAAGGCACGTCCCGTGCACGCGCCGCGCGGAACAGCCCTTTCCTGCGCCAACTGGCAGATCGAAGCGGCGTACCGCATGATCCAGAACAACCTGGACCCCGCCGTGGCCGAGAATCCGGATGAGCTGGTGGTCTACGGCGGCATCGGCAAGGCGGCGCGCAACTGGCCCTGCTTCGATGCGATCCTGGACAGCCTGCGCAAGCTGAAGCCCGACGAGACGCTGCTGATCCAGTCCGGCAAACCGGTTGGCGTCTTCCGCACCCACCCTGGCGCTCCGCGCGTGCTGATCGCCAATTCCAACCTGGTGCCCAAGTGGGCGACCTGGGAACATTTCAACGAACTGGATCGCGCCGGGCTGATGATGTTCGGCCAGATGACGGCGGGCAGCTGGATCTACATCGGTACCCAAGGCATCGTGCAGGGTACCTACGAAACCTTTGCCGAGGCCGGCCGGCAGCACTACAACGGCGACCTCACGGGTCGCTGGGTGCTCACCGCCGGCCTGGGTGGCATGGGCGGCGCCCAGCCCCTTGCCGCGAGCTTCGCCGGCGCCTGCTCGCTGAATATCGAGTGCCAGCAGTCGCGCATCGACTTCCGCCTGCGTACCAAATATCTGGACAAGCAGGCCAAGAATCTGGACGAGGCGCTGCAGCTCATCGCGCACCACACGGCGCGCAAGGAAGCGGTGTCGATCGGCCTGTGCGGCAATGCCGGCGAGATCGTCCCGGAACTCGCGAAGCGCGCGAAAGCCGGCGGCATCAAGCCCGACATCGTCACGGACCAGACTTCCGCCCACGACATCATCAACGGTTACCTGCCGATCGGCTGGACGCTGGAAGAGTGGCGTGCCGCGCAGAAAGATCCCGCGCAGCACGCGCGCCTGACGCAGGCGGCGGGGCAATCCTGCGTGGTCCATGTCAAGGCGATGCTGGAGTTTCACGCGATGGGCGTGCCCACGGTAGATTACGGCAACAACCTGCGCCAGGTGGCCAAGGACTTCGGTGTGGCCAACGCGTTCGACTACCCGGGCTTCGTGCCCGCCTACATCCGGCCGCTGTTCTGCCGCGGTGTCGGCCCATTCCGCTGGGTGGCGCTGTCCGGCGACTCCGAAGACATCCGCAAGACCGACGCCAAGATGAAGGAGCTCTTTCCGCAGAACGTGCACCTGCACCGGTGGATCGACATGGCGCAGCAGCGCATCAGCTTCCAGGGCCTGCCGGCGCGCATCTGCTGGATCGGCCTGGGCGAGCGGCACCGGGCGGGCCTCGCGTTCAACGAGATGGTGAAAAGCGGCGAGCTCAAGGCGCCGATCGTGATCGGGCGCGACCACCTGGACAGCGGCTCGGTGGCCTCACCCAATCGCGAAACGGAAAGCATGAAGGACGGCAGCGACGCGGTAAGCGACTGGCCGCTGCTCAACGCCCTGCTCAACACGGCCAGCGGCGCCAGCTGGGTGAGCTTCCATCACGGCGGCGGCGTCGGCATGGGTTACTCGCAGCATGCGGGTGTGGTGATCGTGTGCGACGGCACGCAGGAAGCAGCCGAAAAGATCGAGCGTGTGTTGTGGAACGATCCGGCGACCGGTGTGATGCGACATGCCGATGCGGGTTACGAATCGGCGAAGGAATGCGCTCGCGAACACCATCTCAAGTTGCCGATGCTCGGATGACAGAAGCGCTCGTTCCCGGCCAGATCACGCTCGCGCAACTGCGGCGCCTCTACGGCAGCGAGCGGGTCGTGGTCGAGCTCGATCCGGCTTGCCGCGCCGGCGTCCGCGCCACCGCCGCACTGGTGCGCAAGGCGACCGAGGGCAACGCTCCGGTGTATGGCGTCAACACCGGCTTCGGCAAATTGGCGACCACACGCATTGCGCACGAGGATTTGGCGATCCTCCAGCTCAAGCTGCTGCGATCGCATGCCGTCGGCGTCGGCGATTCACTGCCCGAGCGTGTGGTGCGGTTGATCCTGCTGCTCAAGGCGGCGAGCCTGGCACGCGGCTATTCCGGCGTGCGCGAAGAGGTGATCGATGCGCTGCTCGCCTTGCACAACCAGGGCATCACGCCGGTCGTGCCCTGCCAGGGCTCGGTCGGCGCATCTGGTGATCTGGCTCCGCTGGCCCACCTGTCGCTGCCCCTGGTCGGTGAAGGTGAAGTCTTCTACCAGGGCGAGCGAGCGCCCGCCGCCGCTGCGCTGGAGCGCGCCGGGATTCGTGCAATCCAGCTCTCGGCCAAGGAAGGACTGGCGCTGATCAACGGCACGCAGGTGTCCACGGCGCT
>DATNCB010000484.1:0-8150 GCA_035571715.1 Ramlibacter sp. | reverse complement strand
CTTCGGCCGGGTCGAGCAGTCGTTCCAGTATCTGGTGCTCAGCTGGACCACCGTGGTGGAACTGATCTCGGTCTACAAGCGGCTGCGTGCCTTCGAGTTGCAGATCCGCGAAGCACGCGGCGCGGCGCCACTGGCACCCGCTTAGTCGCCGCGCGAAGCCAGGTCGCGCAGCACCTCGCCCGTGTGCGCGTCGGCGGGAAAAAATGTTTCCAGCGCCAGCTCCTGCAGCGTCACGTCAACCGGCGTGCCGAACACCGTTGTCGTGCTGATGAAGCTCAGGACGCCGAACCTACTGCGGAACCGCAACGGCATCACCACGCCGAGATGCTCACCTTCCAGCTGCAGGTTGTCGGCGCCTTCGGGCAGCGGATAGCCGCGCAATTCCTTCAGCAGCGCCGTGAGCACCGCGTCCCCTGTCGCGTGAATTTGCTGGCGCAATCGTTCGAACAGGTGATTGCGCCACTGGGCCAGGTTGACGATGCTGGGCGCGAGGCCACTCGGATGAAGACTCAGCCGCAAGACGTTCACTGGTGGGTCCAACAGTGAAGGATCGGCGCCGGCCAGCAGATGCGGCAGCATGCTATTGGCGGCGACCAGGTTCCAGTGCCGGTCCACGGCGAGGGCCGGATAGGGCTCGTGGCTTTTCAGAATCAGTTCGACCGCCTGCTTCGCCGCGGACTGCGCCGGATCATCCAGCGGGCGTTCCCGGTACATCGGCGCATAGCCGGCAGCCACCAGCAGGGCGTTGCGCTCGCGCAGCGGCACGTCCAGCCGCTGGGCGAGCCGCAGCACCATCTCCCTGCTGGGAAGCGACCGCCCCGTCTCCACGAAACTGAGGTGGCGAGTGGAAATTTCCGCTTCCTGCGCCAGGTCGAGTTGGCTCAGGCGCCGGTGCTGCCGCCACTGGCGCAGGTGGTCGCCGAAGGGCCGCGGAGCGGCGCGATAGCCGCTGACGTTAGCAGTATTCATGCGCCGCATCGTAGTGCGGCCCGGCGCGGGTTCCATTACCTGGGAGGTAATCAGCCACTGGCACACGGCACCTGTTGGGGAGGGCCATTTTCTTTCTTGTATGCTGTGAACTTTGTCGCTATTCCGACCTCGCTTTCATTCCCCAGCCTTCGAAAGAGAAACACCCCATGACACGCGTTTTCAACTTCAGCCCCGGTCCTGCCACCCTGCCCGAACCCGTTCTGCGCCAAGCGGCCGGGGAGATGCTCGACTGGCACGGATCGGGCATGTCGGTGATGGAGATGAGCCATCGCGGCAAGGAATTCATCTCGATCCATGCCGAGGCCGAGGCGCTGCTGCGCGAGCTGCTGGCCGTGCCCGCCAATTACAAGGTGCTGTTCATGCAGGGCGGCGCGATCGGCGAGAACGCAATCGTGCCGTTGAACCTGATCGGCAAGACCGGCAAGGCCGACTACATCAGCACCGGCGACTGGTCCAAGAAGTCGATCAAGGAAGCCAAGAGCTACGGCAAGATCAACGTGGCGGCGTCGGGCGAGGCGAGCAACTTCACTGCCATTCCCAAACGCAGCGAGTGGAAGCTCGACCCCGAAGCGTCATACGTGCACATCTGCTCGAACGAAACGATTGGCGGAGTCGAGTACCACTGGACGCCCGATACGGGCGCGGTGCCGCTGGTGGCGGACATGTCGTCCAACATCCTGTCGCGTGTCATCGACGTCAGCAAGTACGGCCTGATCTACGCCGGTGCGCAAAAGAACATGGGCCCGTCGGGCCTGACGCTGGTGATCGTTCGCGACGACCTGATCGGGCACGCGCTGCCGATCACGCCCTCGGCCTTCAACTACAAATTGCAGGCGGAGAACGACTCGATGTACAACACGCCGCCGACGTATGCGATTTACATTGCCGGCCTGGTGTTCAAGCACGTCAAGCAGCTGGGCGGCCTGAAAGCCATGGAGGAACACAACAAGGCCAAGGCCGCGATCCTCTACGACTACCTGGCCAACAGCAAGTTCTATCGCAACCCGGTAGCCCCGGAAGACCGCTCGCTGATGAACGTGCCTTTCAAGCTGAAGGACGAAGCGCTGGACGATGCGTTCCTCAAGGGCGCGCAGGCCAAGGGCATGATCCAGCTCAAGGGGCATCGCTCGGTCGGCGGTATGCGCGCGTCGATCTACAACGCCATGCCGATCGAAGGCGTGAAGGCGCTGGTGGCGTACATGAAGGAATTCGAGGTCCAGCATGGGTAGGCAATTCAAGATCCTGGTGCTGAACCAGATTTCCCAGAATGGCCTGAAGCGCTTACCGGCGGAGAGCTACGCCACCGGCAAGGACGTTGCGGATCCGGACGCCGTGCTCGTTCGCTCAGCCGACATGCACGCAATCGAGATTCCCGCCAGCGTCAAGGCAATCGGGCGCGCCGGCGCCGGCACCAACAATATTCCGGTGAAGGTGATGAGCACGCGCGGCGTGCCGGTGTTCAACGCGCCGGGTGCCAACGCCAACGCGGTCAAGGAGCTGGTTCTGGCGGGCATGCTGATGGCCGCGCGCAACCTGGCGCCGGCCCAGCGCTTCGTCGAGAAACTCGATCCGGCTTCGCCTGACCTGGACAAGACGGTGGAGAACGGCAAGAAGAACTTCGCCGGCTTCGAGCTCGCCGGCCAGACTTTGGGGGTGATCGGCCTCGGAAAGATCGGCTGCCTCGTCGCCGATGCAGCCATCAAGCTGGGCATGAATGTGCTGGGCTACGACCCCGAGATCACGGTGGACGCGGCCTGGAGCCTGCCGGCCCAGGTGAAGAAGGCCGGCAGCGTCACCGACGTGATGAAGAACGCGAATTTCGTCACCTTGCATGTACCGCTGATAGAGGCTACGCGCGACCTCGTCAACGAGAAGAACGTGAGCGTGGTCAAACCGGGAACGGTGCTGCTGAATTTCTCGCGCGAAGGCGTCGTCAACGCTCCGGCCGTCCTGGCCGCCCTCGACAGCGGACAACTCGGCTGGTACGTCTGCGACTTCCCCAGCGGCAAGATCCTGAACCATCCTAAAGTCGTCGCGTTGCCGCACCTGGGCGCGTCCACCCGCGAGGCTGAGGACAACTGCGCTGTCATGGTGGCCGACCAGCTGCGCGATTACCTGGAGCACGGCAATGTCGCCAACGCGGTGAATTTCCCGAACGTGAGCATGGAACGCGAGTCGCGCTACCGCGTGGCCATCGCCAATGCCAACGTGCCCAACATGCTCGGCCAGATCTCCACGGCGATGGCACATGCCGGCCTGAACATTCACAACATGGTCAACAAATCGCGCGGCGACATGGCCTACACGCTGGTGGACGTGGACAGCCCGGTGGGCGATTCCGTCATTGCCGCGCTCAGGAGCATCGAGGGCGTACTGGCGGTGCATTACCTGCCGACGTCGGAGTAGGTCAGGCTGTCATCCCGGACCTGATCCGGGATCCATGCCTCGAATCGAGTCAGCTCTGCCGTGAATTGCGGATAAGTCCGCAATGACATCAGTTGCGGATCAAGTCCGCAATGACGAGAGGATTCGTGTTCTGGCTGCAAAATGGCGGCAAGACCAACAACACTCCGAGGTTGAGATGCCCCACGCCTTCGCCGCCACCCTCAAGACCTTCAAGATCGCCACGGGCAAGACGGGTAAGCTTTTCTCTCTTCCCGAGCTGGCAAGGCAGTTCCCGAAAGTCGCGCGCCTGCCGGTAGCGATGCGAATCGTGCTGGAGTCGGTGCTGCGCAACTGCGACGGCAAGAAGGTGACGGCCGAGCATGTGCGCCAGCTCGCCAACTGGTTTCCCAACGCCGATCGCACCGATGAAATCCCGTTCGTGGTGGCGCGCGTCATCCTGCAGGATTTCACGGGGGTGCCCTTGTTGGCCGATCTGGCGGCCATGCGCAGCGTCGCCGCGCGTCTGGGCAAGAAAACCGGTGCGGTCGAGCCGCTGGTGCCCGTGGACCTGGTGGTCGATCACTCGATCATGGTGGACCACTACGGCGCGAAGAATTCACTCGACCTGAACATGAAGCTCGAGTTCCAGCGCAACCGCGAGCGCTATGAATTCATGAAATGGGGCATGCAGGCCTTCAAGACCTTTGGCGTCGTGCCGCCGGGTTTCGGGATCGTGCACCAGGTGAATCTCGAATATCTGGCGCGCGGGGTGCATTGCACGGCCGACGGCATCTACTACCCCGACACGCTGGTGGGCACCGACAGCCATACCACGATGATCAATGGCATCGGCGTCGTCGGCTGGGGCGTCGGCGGCATCGAGGCCGAGGCCGCGATGCTGGGCCAGCCGGTGTACATGCTGACGCCGGATGTGGTCGGCTTCGAGCTCACCGGCCGCCTGCGCGAGGGCGTGACGGCAACCGACTTGGTGCTCACCGTGACCGAACGCCTGCGCCGCGAAAAAGTAGTAGGCAAGTTCGTCGAGTTTTTCGGCGAAGGCACGCGCACGCTGGCGGTACCCGACCGCGCGACCATCGGCAACATGGCGCCGGAGTACGGCGCGACCATGGGCTTCTTCCCGGTCGACGACAAGACCATCGAGTATTACCGCGGAACGGGCCGCACCCAGGAGCAGATCGACGCGCTCGAAACGTACTTCAAGGCCCAGGGCTTGTTCGGAGTTCCGCTGGCCGGCGAGGTGGACTATTCGCAGGTCGTGCGGCTCGATCTGGGCGACGTGACGCCCAGCCTGGCCGGTCCCAAACGACCGCAGGACCGCATCGAGTTGGGCAAGGTCGCGCAAAACTTCGAGTCCTTGTTCAGCAAGCCCATAGTGGAAAACGGCTTCAACCAACCCGCCGAGCTGCTGCTCACGCGCCACCTGGTGCGCCGGACCGGCGAAGAGCCCGAACAGAAGGTGCCCGCCAATCCGCCGACGCCGCTGGCGGCGGAGCGCTTCGAGATGGAAATGGAGGGCAACAAACCGACCCTTGCGGCGGCCCAGTCCGAGGCGCCATCGCCCAAGATCAAGGTGGAGGACGTCACGATCGGCAACGGGGATGTACTGATCGCGGCCATCACGAGTTGCACCAACACGTCGAATCCGGGCGTGCTGCTGACGGCGGGACTGCTCGCCAAGAAGGCTGTCGAAGCGGGGCTGCGCGTGAAGCCGCACGTCAAGACCTCGCTGGCCCCGGGCTCGCGCATCGTCACCGAATACTTCGAGCGCAGCGGCCTGCTGCCTTATCTGGAGAAACTGGGGTTCTCGGTGGTCGGTTACGGCTGCACCACGTGCATCGGCAACTCGGGCGACCTGACGCCGGAGATCAACGCGGCCATCGGCAAGAGCGACCTGGTGTGCGCCGCCGTGCTTTCGGGCAACCGCAATTTCGAGGCGCGCATCCATCCCAACATCAAGGCCAACTTCCTGGCCAGCCCGCCGCTGGTGGTGGCCTACGCCATCGCCGGCACGGTGCTGCGTGATCTGATGACCGAGCCGGTCGGCCAGGGGCACGGCGGCAAGGACGTGTACCTGGGCGACATCTGGCCGTCCAGCGACGAAGTCCACAAGCTGATGAAGTTCGCGCTCAACGGCAAGGCGTACAAGGAGAACTACGCCAAGGTCAAGAGCGAACCCGGGGCGCTCTGGCAGCAGATACACGGTGTGAGCGGCGAGGCCTATACGTGGCCGACGAGCACCTACATCGCCGAGCCGCCGTTCTTCCAGGATTTCACGCTCGAGCCGCCGGCACTGACCCGAGCCGACGGGGCGCCCGATGCGGTGTCGGTGCGCAACGCGCGGATCATGGCGCTGTTCGGAGACTCCATCACGACCGATCACATCTCGCCGGCGGGGTCGATCAAGGAAAGCTCGCCGGCCGGACAATGGCTATTGGCGCACGGGGTCAAGAAGCCCGACTTCAACAGCTATGGCTCGCGCCGCGGTAACCACGAGGTGATGATGCGCGGCACCTTCGCCAATGTGCGCATCAAGAACCTGATGATCCCGGCCGGGCCGGATGGCTCCCGGCAGGAGGGCGGATTGACGCTGTACCGCGATGCGCAGGGAACGGCCGAACAGATGTTCATCTACGACGCGGCAATGAAGTACATGGGGCAAGGACGGCCGACCGTGATCTTCGCCGGCGAGGAATACGGCACCGGCTCGTCGCGCGACTGGGCCGCCAAGGGCACCCAGCTGCTGGGCATCAAAGCCGTGATCGCCCGGAGTTTCGAGCGTATCCACCGCAGCAACCTGGTGGGCATGGGCGTGCTGCCGCTGCAGTTCCAGGGCAGCGCCACCTGGCAGTCGCTGCACCTGAACGGCGAGGAGCTGATCGACGTGATCCCCGATCCGCGACTGCGCCCGCAAAGCGACGCGAAACTGGTTGTCGTGCGCTCTGACGGCAGCCGCCAGGAACTCACCGTGACGCTGCGCATCGACACGCCGATCGAGGTGGACTACTACAAGCACGGCGGGATCCTTCCCTTCGTGCTCAGGCAGCTGTTGGCTGCATGAGCACAAAAGGAAATCCCACGGGAATCGCCATGCGACCGCATGGCGAGGTGTTGCGTCAGCTGCTGGCGGCGTGACGCGGCAAGTCCTCATCGCGGGCGGCGGCATCGGAGGGCTGGCCGCGGCGCTGGCCTGCACGCGGGCGGGCTGGGACGCGCGGCTGTACGAGCAGTCTGCGCAATTCAGCGAAGTCGGTGCCGGGATCCAGCTCGGGCCGAACGCGACGCGGATTCTGGATGACTGGGGACTCGATCGGGCGGTGGAGGCCGTCGCTTTTTTTCCGGAGCAACTGCGGGTGCGCAGCGCCATCGACGGCGATCAACTAGGCCGGTTGCGCCTGGGCACCGAGTTCGCCCGGCGCTATGGCGCGCCTTATGCGACGCTGCATCGCGCCGACTTGCAGGACCTGTTGCTGGAGGCGGCGCGCGAGGCGGGTGCGAATCTCAAGCTGTCGTCCCCGGTCAAGGCGGTGCTGCCGTCGATCGACGCGGTGGGCCTGCGCATCGACGGTGACAACGAAGTGGCAGGCGATGCGCTGGTCGGCGCGGACGGCCTGTGGAGTACGGTGCGCTCGCAGGTCTACGGCGACGGGCCGCCGTCATGGACCGGGCACCTGGCCTATCGCGCAGTCGCTACGCAGCGCGACCTGCCTCAGTCCTTGCGCGGCGCGGACGTCACGGTCTGGCTCGGGCCGCGCCTGCACGTGGTGGCGTATCCGGTGCGGCGCGGCGAGATCCTCAATGTGGTGGCGATCGTGCAGGCAGCGGCGTCCGGCCCGCCCCAGGATTGGGACCAGCCGGCGGTCGCCGCCAACCTGCACATGGCCATGGGGCGGCAATGCGCGGCATTGCAAGACCTCGTGCGTGCGATGCCCGCCTGGCGGCTGTGGGCGCTGCATGACCGGGCGCCGCTGTCCAGCGCCGATGAGATGGTCCGGGGCCGTGTGGTCCTGCTCGGGGATGCGGCGCATCCGATGCGCCCTTACTTCGCGCAGGGCGCCGGGATGGCCATCGAGGATGCGGCGGAACTGGGCCGCTCGTTCGCCTTGGCCGCGAAAGCCAGGATCGATGTGCCGCTGGCACTGCGCCGCTATGCCCTCAATCGCTGGGAGCGCTGCGCCCGGGTGCAGGCTCGCTCCCGCCGCAACGGCCGGATCTTCCACGCCACCGGCCTGATGCGATGGGGCCGCGATCTGTCGCTGCGCCTGCTGGGCGAAGTGTTGCTGGACCAGCCTTGGCTGTATCGGTGAGAGCGGCTACAGATCCGTCCGCAATTTCCAGATTTCCGGGAACAGCACCACGTCGAGCATCTTGCGCAGGTAGCTCACGCCACCGGTGCCGCCGGTGCCGCGCTTGAATCCGATGATGCGTTCCACGGTGGTGACATGGCGGAAACGCCAGAGCCGGAACGCGTCTTCCAGGTCGGTGAGTTCCTCGCCGAGCTGGTACAGGTCCCAGTGGTGATCGGGATCACGATAGACGATGAGCCAGGCCTGTTCGACCTCGGCGCTTTCCACGTACGGCTGGGTCCAGTCGCGTTGCGTGTGCGTCGGCGGTATGGCCAGGCCGCGCCGCGCCAGCAGCCGCAACGCCTCGTCATATAGCGACGGCGATTCATGGGCAGACTGGACCTGGGCGAGCAACTCGGGCCGATGCGCGTGGGGCTTGAGCATCGCGGCGTTCTTGTTCCCGAGCGCGAA
>DATNCB010000483.1:0-1489 GCA_035571715.1 Ramlibacter sp. | reverse complement strand
AAATGGCGCGATCGCGTCGGGCCAGATGATCCCGCGCTCGTCGTGGTTCTGCTCGATCGCGGCAGCGGGCAGCCGCGTGATGCCGATGCCGTAGCAACCCATCTGCATGAGCTGCGGCTTGCCGTTCTCGTCCAGGAAGGTGGCGTTCATCGGCGCACTGTATTTCGTGCCCAGGTAGAAGACATGGCCGATCTCGATGCCGCGCTCGATCGCGAGCGGGCCTTTGCCGTCGGGCGAAGGGTCCCCCTCCACCACATTGCGCAGGTCCGCCACGGCGTCGGGTTCGGGCAAGTCGCGGCCCCAGTTGACTCCGGTGAAGTGGAAGTCTTCCTCGTTCGCGCCGCAGATCCAGTCGGCCATGACGGCGACTTCCCGATCTGCAACGATCCTGACCGGCTTGTGCGGTCCGATCGGCCCGAGATAGCCCGGCTTGGTACCGAAATGGTCGACGATCTCGGGGACCGTGGCGAAGCGATAGCCGCTGTCCAGCCCCGGCACCTTGCCGACCTTGATTTCATTCATGTCGTGATCGCCGCGAAGCAGCAACAGCCAGATCTGCGTCTTCGCGATCTCGCCGCGTTCATCCAGCTGATCGGTTGCCAGCACCAGCGACTTCACAGTCGTGGCCAGCGGCACTTTCAGCAACTCCGCGACCTGCGGGCATGTGCTGCGGTCCGGCGTCGGCGTCTTGACCAGCGGCTGCTTCGCGGAAGCACGCGGGTGCTGCGGCGCCAGGGCCTCGGCCTTCTCCATGTTGGCCGCGTAATCGCTAGCCGGGCAATAGACGATCGCGTCCTCGCCGGTGGCCGCGATCACCTGGAATTCCTCGCTCAAGTCGCCGCCGATTGCGCCGCTATCTGCCGCCACGGCGCGGTAAGTCAGGCCGAAGCGATCGAAAATGCGGCGATAGGCCTGCGCCATGATCTGGTAGCTGGCCTTGGCGCTTGCCCCGTCGCGATCGAAGCTGTAGGCGTCCTTCATGATGAACTCGCGGCTGCGCATGACACCGAAGCGCGGCCGTCGCTCGTCGCGGAACTTGGTCTGGATGTGGTACAGGTTACGCGGCAATTGTTTGTAGCTGCGCAATTCCTGCCGGGCTATGTCGGTGACCACTTCCTCGCTGGTGGGCTGGATGATGAAGTCGCGCTCATGCCTGTCCTTGACTCGCAGCAATTCCGGGCCGTAGGCCTGGAAGCGCCCGCTTTCCTGCCACAGCTCGGCTGGTTGCACGACTGGCATCAGCAGCTCCACCGCGCCGGCCCGGTTCATCTCTTCGCGCACGATGGCCTCGACCTTGCGGATCACGCGCAGACCCAGAGGCATGTAGCTGTAGATACCGGCGCCCAATTTCTTGATCATGCCGGCGCGTGTCATGAGCTGGTGGCTGACGACTTCGGCGTCGGCCGGCGCTTCCTTGAGTGTGGATATGAAGAACTGGGTGGCTTTCATCGAGTCGGTGTGGCGCGGACGCCGTTGAGCCCTTTGCCTC
>DATNCB010000482.1:0-2016 GCA_035571715.1 Ramlibacter sp. | reverse complement strand
TCGTAGAGCAGGAAATCGAGCGTTGCGCGCAAAGACATGGCTTCAACTCCAGGTTGTCGTTGCGGGCCTGACCCGCAATCCATGTCACGCCGGCCAAGGCCCCGCGTTTCGAGGCATGGATCCCGGGTCGAGCCCGGGATGACAGATTCAGAGTACTTCGAACACGCCTGCCGCGCCCATGCCGCCGCCAATGCACATCGTAACGAGCACACGCTTGGCGCCGCGCCGTTTGCCTTCGATGAGCGCATGCCCGGTCAGGCGCTGGCCCGAAACGCCATACGGATGCCCCACCGCGATGGCGCCGCCATTGACGTTCAGGCGATCGGCCGGGATGCCCAGCCGGTCGCGGCAGTAGATCACCTGCACGGCGAACGCTTCGTTGAGTTCCCACAGATCGATGTCGTCGACTTTCAGGCCCAGCTTGTTCAGCACCTTGGGCACTGCGAACACCGGCCCGATACCCATCTCGTCGGGTTCGCAGCCGGCCACGGCAAAGCCGAGGAAACGGCCGAGCGGCTTCAGGTTCTTCCTGCTCGCGTACTCTTCGCTCACCACGACGCAGGCACCGGCGCCATCGGAGAACTGGCTGGCGTTGCCCGCCGCGATCACGCCGCCGGGCAGCGCCGGTTTGATGCCGCTGATGCCTTCCTTGGTGGTGCCTTCGCGCGTGCCTTCGTCCTTGCTGACGGTGACTTCCTTGGTGCGCAGGCCCATCACGGGATCGGCGACGCCGGCTTTCACGGTGATCGGCGCGATCTCGGCGTCGAAACGCCCTGCGGCCTGCGCCGCGCAAGCCTTCTGCTGGCTGGCCGCTCCGTATTCATCCATGACTTCGCGGCCGATCTTGTAGCGCTTGGCGACCTGCTCGGCAGTCTGAAGCATCGACCAGTAGATCTCCGGCTTGATCTCGTCCAGCCCGGGGTCACGCAGCATGTGGGTGTTCATTTCCTGCTGCACGCAAGAAATGCTTTCCACGCCGCCGGCGACGAAGACCTCGCCCTCGCCCGTGATCACGCGCTGCGATGCCAGCGCGATGGTCTGCAGGCCCGAGGAACAGAAGCGGTTCACGGTCATCCCGGAGACCGTCACCGGACAGCCGGCCTTCAGAGCAATTTGCCGCGCGATGTTGGCGCCGGTCGCACCCTCGGGATTCGCGCAGCCCATGATCACGTCTTCAACGGCGGCGGCGTCGATGCCGGCGCGCTCGAGCGCGTGCTTGACCACGTGGCCGCCCAGCGTGGCGCCGTGGGTCATGTTGAAGGAACCCTTCCAGCTCTTGGCCAGGGGCGTGCGGGCGGTGGAGACGATTACTGCGTTGGTCATGGCGGAACAGAGC
Source organism: Ramlibacter sp. (assembly GCA_035571715.1). Lineage (GTDB taxonomy): Bacteria > Pseudomonadota > Gammaproteobacteria > Burkholderiales > Burkholderiaceae_C > Ramlibacter. The sequence continues at coordinate 680 of DATNCB010000482.1, read as the reverse complement.
CTTTCTGAAACTTTGCGGGACAGACCTTTGGCTCTGTCCTCGACTGACTAGGGATACGGTACTTAGTTGAAGGTCTTGCCTTCGGCCACCCGTCGGGCCAGCAGCGGCGCGGGCTCCCAGAACTTCGCGTCATCGCGCGGGTTGCGCTGGAAGCGCTTCATGGCCTGTGCGACATTGAACAGGCCGACCTGGTCGGCATAGAGCATCGGGCCGCCCCGGTACACCGGGAAGCCGTACCCTGTGAGGTACACCATGTCGATGTCGCTGGCCTTGGACGCGATGCCGTCTGCCAGGATGCGTGCGCCTTCGTTCACGAGCGCAAACACCAGCCGCTGGACAATTTCCTCGTCGGCGATCTTGCGTGGCGTGATGCCCAGTTCCTTGCGATGGTCCTCGATCATCTTGCCCACCAGCTCGGACGGAATCGCGTCGCGCTTGCCCGGCTGATAGTCGTACCAGCCCGCGCCGGTCTTCTGGCCGAAGCGGCCGAGTTCGCACAGCTTGTCGGCGGTGCGGCTGTACAGCATGTTCGGATGCTCGATCGCGCGGCGCTTGCGGATGGCCCAGCCGATGTCGTTGCCGGCCAGGTCGCCCATACGGAACGGCCCCATCGCGAAGCCGAACTTCTCGATCGCCTTGTCCACCTGCTGCGGCGTCGCGCCTTCATCCAGCAGGAAGCC
>DATNCB010000481.1:0-6145 GCA_035571715.1 Ramlibacter sp. | reverse complement strand
GTGCTGACGGCGTTCGTGCCCTATTTCAAGGCCGGCCAGCTGCTGCCGCTGGCCGTCACTTCCGCCACCCGGTCGCCGCTGGTTCCCGATGTCCCGAGTGTGGTGGAGGCGGGCTACCGCACGCTGGTCCTGGACAACTTCTTCGGCCTGTCGGGCCCCGCAAAGATGCCCGCCGACGTGGTGAACCGGCTCAACGCGGCCTGCAACGAGATCCTGGCGCAGGCCGACATCCGCAAGAAAATGGACGAGCTGGCCATCACCGTGTCGCCGGCGACGCCGGCAGCGTTTACTGCCTTCGTCAAGCAGCAGGTCGGGCAACTCGGCCCCACGGTCAAGGCGGCCGGGGTGAGGTTGTAGCGGCTCGGACGTCGGCACAATGGTCCGATGAAATTCCAGCTGCTCTCCGATCTGCACCTGGAAGTCCATCCGCATTACTTGCCGCAGCCGGCGCCCGAGGCACAGCTGCTGGTACTGGCCGGCGATATCGGCTCGTACCAGACCGGCAGCCAGCTGCCCGGCGATGACTTCGGGCTCGAGCGCTTTTCGCCCAAGCTGGGTTGGCCGGTCCCGGTGCTGTATCTGCCCGGCAACCACGAATACGACAACCTCGATTTCGATGGGGCGCATGCGCGCCTGCGCGAAACATGCGAGCGCCTCGGCATCACCTGGCTCGAACGCGAAGCGCTGACGCTGGACCGGGTGCGCTTTGTCGGCACCACGCTGTGGGCCGACTTCGACGCGCTGGTCACCGAAAGCGATCGCACGGATGAGGCGCGGGTACTGAAGAAACGCGGGAAAGCGTTTCGCGCCGCCAATTTCTATCTGCAGAAAACCGGGACGACGCGCGGGGGCGAGCCGATGCTGGCGCCGCAGTGGCGCGAACAGGCGCTGGTGTGTGAGCACTGGCTGCGCCGCGCGCTCGCCGAACCCTTCGATGGCACCACGGTGGTGGTAACGCACTTCGCGCCCAGCCTGCGCAGCGCCGATCCGCGCTACGGCCTCACGCCCGGCACCGCGGGTTTTTGCAACTCGCTCGACGAGCTGTTGCCGCTGGCACAACTCTGGCTTCATGGGCACCTGCACTGCCAGCAGGATTACGTCGCCGGCGGTTGCCGTGTCGTGGCAAACACGCTGGGCTACGCCGCCCGCGGCGAGCAGGAAGGCTTTCGTGAACAGCTGGTCATCGAGATTCCAGTGCCTTGAAATGGTGCCGTGGGCGCCTCATGGCGGTGCGGGTTTCGTGCAACGAATGTCGAACGACACAGCAGCAGTCGAAGGACTCACTTCCGCGTACATCTGTCCCGACTTCTTTACAAGCCGGACGTGACGCGCATGGGGCCGACATGGAACACTGGCTGCACTAACTGCGGAGGCCCTGTATGACAAGAACAATCTGGACTCCTACCTTGGCATGGCTGGCAGCCGTGACGGCGGCGCTCGTGCTCGCTTTGGCTGCGCCCAACGAGTCCAATTTCCTCGGCCAACTGCCCAGGCTCAGCGTGAAACGGCTGGACCAGCAGCGCGTCGTGTTGCCGCAGGAACTGCCGGCACCGCGCACGCTGGCGCTGGTGGCGTTCCGCTCCAGCCAGCGCGAGGAAATCCGCAGCTGGGTCGAGGGGTTGCGGCTGGATCAGGACGACTCCATCGCCTGGTTCAAGATGCCGGTGCTGAAGGATCCGGGTAGCGAAAGCGCGCGCAGCGATATCGAGAGCGTTCTGCTGGCGAGGCATCCCGCTGACATCGACCGGTCACGCCTGGTGCCGGTGTTTACCGACCGCGACGCTTTCATCCGCGCCGCCGGCCTGCCGGGCAACGAGCACGCCTGGGTGCTGGTGCTCGATCGGGAGGGCAAGGTGCTGGCGCGTGCCGAGGGCCGCTTCGACCAGGACAAGGCGCAGGCTCTGCGCGAAACCCTATTGGCAGTGAGAAACTAGACGCCCTGGGGCTGCTGTCTGGACTTCGGCCAGTGCGGCGCTGGCGGAGCGCGTCAGCGCCGCCGTCATGGCATCGAGCACCTCGGACTCGAGGTTCCAGCAATGCCAGAACAGCTGGATCGGCAGCACGTGCGAAGGCGCGATGTTCACCAACAGTCCCTGCCGCAGCAGATCGCGCGCCAGCAGTTCGGGCACCACGCTCACGCCCCAGCCGGCCAGCACTGCGCGCACCTGTCCTTCCGAGCTGGGCACGAACAGCTGATTCAGCGACACGTGCTTGAGGCCGAAGGCGTTGCCGACGAACTCGCTTTGCATATCGTCCTTGCGGTTGAATGCGATGAACGGCACGTCGCGAAAATTGTGCTGGCTCAACCCCGTGGGGAAATGCTCGTGCGCGTACTGCGCCTGGGCCACTGCCACATACGGCATCGCACCCAACGGCACCACCTTGCAGCCGCGCAGCGCCTGCTTGAGCGTCGTGACGCAACCCAGTACCTGGCCTTCGCGCAACCATTCCTGGGTGAAGTCCTGGTCGTCGGTGATGATCTCCATCGGCAATCCCTGGCGTGCCAGATCGTCCAGCGCAGGCAACGCCCAGGTGGCGATGCTGTCGGCATTGATCGCGATCGAGATGCGCTCCTCCTCGCGCGTTCCGCCGATGCAACTGGGCGCCAGCTCCTTGAGGTCGCGTTCGAGGTCGGCGCGCAATAGCCGCAATTGCTTGGTGTGCTTGAGCAGCAGCTGGCCGGCGGAGGTGGGCTTCAAGGGCCGGCTGCGCACGATGAGGACCGTGCCGACCTGGGCCTCCAGCGCCCGCAAGCGCTGGGAGACCGCCGACTGGGTGATCGACAGCCTTTGCGCCGCGCGTTCGAAGCCGCCTTCTTCAACGATTGCCGCCAGGCATTCGAGCGCGTCCGGATCAAAAGTACTCATATAAGGTGACTTGATGTTGTCACCTTGAGTTTAATTCTATTGATGAGGTGCGACTTTGACTTATCGCTAGCTCAGATGCCGCCGTACCAGTTGTAGCCCTGGTCTTCCCAGTAGCCGCCCTTGCCGCCCCCCATGTCGTCGAAGCTGTCGACCAGCTCCACCCGATAGACGTACTTGGGTTGCTTGTAGCCCAGCTGGCGCTCGATGCGAGCCCGCAGCGGCGCGCCGTTTTCCACCGGCAGCGGCTTGCCGTTGAGTTCCCACGCGAGGATGGTCTGCTCGTGGTAGGCGTCGTCCAGATCCACGCTCTCGTAGTACATCGTGTCCGGGTCGGCTTCCTCCATCTGGTCCAGGCAGTGGAAGACGACGAATTTCGCTTCCGGCTCGATCTGCGCCAGGTTCAGCAGATGCGACAGGCGCACGCCTTTCCACTGGCCGATGCAGCTCCAGCCTTCGACACAGTCATGGCGCGTGATCTGAGTGCGGGTCGGCATCGCTTGCAGTTCCGCCAGGCTCAGCTCCAGCGGGTTAGCCACCAGGCCATCGACTTTCAGGCGCCAGTTGGCAAAGCCCGTGCTCACCATTGACGCATAAGCCTCGCCCATGGGCATGGTGGTGCCGTTGGGGCGAAACTTCGGCGCCACGTCCGCCGGCGAGAATTCCTGCGCCATCGCGCGCCGGCCCAGCAGCCGGTGCGTGGCGTTGTTCAGTGTTTCCGCGCTGCGCAGCACTTCGACAGCGGTGTCGCTGTGGCTAATCGCATCGCAGCCGGCCAGCACGCCGCCCGCCGCAACAGCCAGGCCGGTACGCAGCACGCGGCGGCGCTCGCGGCGCTGCTCGAAAAAGGGCTTTTGCTGTTTCATTTCGGCAGCCTCCAGTAACCGGTGATCATCGACCGCAGGTTGTTCACGAGGCCGGTGACGATGACTTCGAACAGGTGAACCAGCACGAAAGCCACCAGCAGCACGGCGGCCAAAAAGTGCAGGGTGCGCGCCGCCTGCCGTCCTCCCAGCCAGTCGACCCAGCCGGGCGAGAAGGCATCCATCATCGGCGACATAGCCCAGCCGCCGAGCACGATCAGCGGCAGCACGACGAAGATGATGCTCAGGTAGGCGATGTTCTGCAGCACGTTGTAGCGCCGCGCTTCCTCGCCATGCGGGTGGCGCAGCAGCAGGTGATCGCGCAGCGAGCCGCCGATGCCGCGCACCTCGCCGCCGGTGGGCACCAGGTCGCGGCGCAGGTGACCGCTGAAGATGGTCCAGGCGACGTACGCGATGCCATTGATGAAGAAAATCCAGGCGAAGAAGAAATGCCAGAGCCGGCCCATCGACAACCACTGCGGCCCGGGTATGGTCGCCCAGGAGGGGAAGGCCCGCGTCGCGTACTCGCCGGCTTCGCCGCGCGAGGTGCCCAGCACCCCATGCGTATTGAACTCGGCCGCGCCAACGCGGGTGACGCCGCGCCACTGGCCGTCCACCTGTTTTTGCGTGATCTGCATGACGCGCGTGCTGTCGCGCGAGTCATCGCCCCAGTACAGCGCCGGATGTGCATTGAAGATCTGCAGCCCGCTCATCAGGAGCACGACCAGGCAGATCACGTTGATCCAGTGCATCACGCGAACCGGCAGGCGATGCCGGTAAATCACTGGCGGGCTGCCAGTCGAAACCTGCTCCATGGGACCTCCAGGGGCGAATGCTGGGCGGCAAGAATACGCCGGAACCGGTGTAGCTGCCAGTCGTCAGTCGCGCCCTGCGGGTATTCCTTACAGCGCCGGCTCAATCATCGTTTTCCCCGACCTCGTAAAGCGTTTCGCGGCCCATGCGATCGAGCACGAGCTCTGCCGTCCACGGCAACATGAGCGAGCCGCAGCGGCTGTCGCGGTAGATGCGCTCCAGCGGAAGGTGCTTCATCATGCTCTGGCCGCCGCAGGTGCGGATCGCCAGCCGGGCGATGTCGTTGGCCCCTTCCATCACGCTGTACTGCGCCGCGTACAAGCGCATGCGCGCGTCCTTCGACGGATTCGGTGCGGCTTCCTGGATCACGCGCGCGAAGATGCTTTTCATCGCTTCGAGCTGGATGCGCATCTGGGCGATGGCGATCTGCTTGGTCGGGTACATGCGGCGAACTGTCTTTCGCTCGCCCGGGCGCCACGGCTCGCCCGTCGCTTCGTTGATTTCGCCGCGCAGGTACGCCACCGTGAAGTCGTAAGCCGCGTTCGCCAGCCCCAGGTAGCTCGCCGACAGCGTGAAGAACATCGCCGGCCAGGTCTGCGCGCCGGTGTAATAGACCCCGCGCGGCATGAGCTGTTCGTCGTCCGGGACGAACACTTCCTTGAACGCCAGGTTGCGGCTGACGGTCCCGCGCATGCCCAGCGGGTTCCAGTCGCCGCCGATCGAAAAGCCTTCGCTGGTGGCCGGCACAGCCAGGTACAGCGTGTCGCGCACATCCGGTTTTTCGTCGCCCTTGTCTTCGGTGCACAGGATGCCGTAGTAGTCGGCCGCGCCGGACAGCGACGCGAAAATCTTGCGGCCGTTCACTACCCAGCCGCCCTCGACCTTGCGCGCCGTGGTACCGAAGGGCGCCCGGCCGGCAGCCGCGGCACTGCCTTCGGAAAACGGCTGCGCGTAAATCGCACCAGCGCCCACCACCCGCTTGAAATGCAGCTCGCGCCGGCGCTCGTGCTCGGCGCGCTGCCGGCCCGTCATCGCGATGCTGTCGGCCAGCACCCCGGTCCACAGGGTGGAGCAGATATGCATGTTGTAGGTCAGCGCCGTGGCACCACAAAAGCGCCCGATCTCGGCCGCCACCATCATGTAGGTGGCGTAATCGGCGCCGCGGCCGCCGTGCGCTTCTGGCACGCACAGCGCCAGCAGTCCGGTCTCGCGCAAGTCCTGGTAGTTGGCGAACGGAAAGCTCGCGGTTTCATCCCACTGCGCCGCCCGCGGCGCGAACCGGGTCCGGCCCAGCTCGTTCGCCAGAGCCAGCAGCGAGCGCTGCTTCGGCGTGAAAGGCAGGTCGCCGACGGCGGGCGTGAAGTCGAGGGCAGGCAAGGCGTCCATTGCGGTTTCCTCTTCAAGGCCTCTCAATCGGCAGCGCCGCCCAGCGACCGCAACACGCCGCGCCAGAGCGCATCGCGTTCCAGGCCGGGTTGCGGGTCCTGCTGGCCGCTGGCGGCCTCGTTCACGGCCGTTTGCACCATCACGATGCCGCTGGCGGGCTGCACGAACAGAGCCTGGCCGAACACGCCCTGAAGAGCAAAGCTGCGCTGGCTCATCGGG
>DATNCB010000480.1:0-5613 GCA_035571715.1 Ramlibacter sp. | reverse complement strand
GCGGGGCTGCGCGTGAGATCGATGCGGCCGTCGCCATCGAAATCGACGGCCCACCGGACCCAGCTGCTGGGCATGAACTGCGGCATGCCCATCGCGCCGGCATAGCTGCCCAGCGGCTTGAGCGGATCGGCCTGGAGCTGGCTCTGCATGACCAGGAAATGCTCCAGTTCGCGCTTGAAGTAGTCGCGCCGCTCGGCCGCGCGCGGATGCTGCTCCGGGAAGTTGAAGGCCAGTGTGGCCAACGCGTCGATCACGCGGAAGTTGCCGGTCTGCTGGCCGTAGATGGTTTCCACGCCCACGATGCCGACGATGATTTCGGCCGGCACGCCGTATTCCCTTTGGGCGCGCTCCAGCGTTTCCTGGTTGTCCTGCCAGAACTTGACGCCCGCGCCGATACGCACCGGGTCGATGAAGCGGCTGCGATACACGCGCCAGTTCTTGGCGGTGCCGGCCGGTGCCGGCTGGACCAGCCTGACCACCACCGGCAGGAGTTGCGCCTGCCCGACCGCGCGGCGGACCCAGTCGCGATCGAGCCCACGGCGCTGTGCCAGCTCGTCGGCCCAAAGCATGGCCTCCTCATTGCCGGCGTAGGGCACGCCGCGCTGGCTGGTGCGCTCGGCCGTTCGCTTGCGCGTCGCGGTTTGGGCGGCCGCCGGGGCGGCGAACGCGACGGCCGCGAGCAACGAGATCGCAATGAGCAGGAGGCGGGACATTCAGAGCATTCAGCTAGGCCAGGCAATGAGAGTGAATTCGCGCTGGAGTGCGGCCAGGCTGGCATTGGGCGTGCGGGCGTAGCGCTGGGTTTCCAGACGCAGGAGCCAGTCTGCCAGCTCTTCTGCGCGATTCCCGAAACGCGCGGTGACAACCGTCGCAATTCGACGCGGCGGCGCCGCCGGTGGCAGCTCCACGCCGGCCTGAGTGAGCCGCCTGCGCGCGCGCGCCAGCAGCCTCAGCCAGGGATCGTGCTGGCGGCGATCCCATAGTGTCCACGCCGCCCCGCACAGGGCAACCACGACGAGGAGGGCGAGCAGCACGTAGCTCAGATCCTCCCAGCTGGGCGACTGAAAACCCAGATTCTTGAGCAGGTCGAGCTGCTTGCTCTGCGTGTAGTTCAGCACCCATTGGTTCCAACCGTTGTTCAGCGCCTCCCAGGCGGAGCGCAGGCCGGCGAGCAGGTTGGGCGAGACCGCGCCCAATGCGGTCGCCATCACGCCGCGCGGAACTTGCAGGCGCTGGAACGCGCCGGTGCGCCCCGGCGCAACCGCCGAAGTGGGATCCACCCGCACCCAGCCTTGGCCGGCCAGCCAGACCTCGGTCCAGGCATGGGCGTCGCTCTGGCGCACGATCCAGAAGCCGTCGACCGGATTGCGCTCGCCGCCCTGATAACCGGTCACCAGCCTGGCCGGAATATCCATGGCGCGCATCAGCACCACGAAGGCCGAAGCAATGTGCTCGCAAAAGCCTTCCTTGCGATCGAACCAGAACTCATCGGCGGTATGGACGCCGTAAACGCCCGGCTCCAGTGTGTATGCGTAATTCCCGGTGCGCAGGCGGTTGAGCGCGGCCTGGACCAGGGCGGATGGGCCGCCGCTTGCCAGGCGCGGGTCGCGGCGCATCTCCTGCGCCAAGGCAAGCGTTTGCGGGTTGAATCCCGGCGGCAGCTCCAGGTATTGCGGCAGCACCGCCGCGGCGCTGCTGCGCGGCCCATGCCGGAACAGCGGATGGCTTTCGGCTCGATAGCGCAGCAGGTCGATGACGGGCCGGTTGGCCACCCATTGCAGCTCGCTGGTCATCACGACCTCGAAGCCGGGCACCGCCGGCGCCTTGATGGCGGCGTCCAGCACCAGGATCCACGGACGGTTGCTCGGCTCCAGGGTGACTTCGTAGCGCACAGGGGGGCCCAGCACGTCCAGCTGCGCCGCGCCGGACACCGCAGGCGAGAAGCGCGACCCGAGGCGCGGTTGCAGCGGGCGCCATTCGCGGCCGTCGAAAGTGGAGAGCACCGGCCCGCGGAAATAGAGGTCGTTTTGCCGTGGCGTGGCGCCGTCGAACTTCACACGCAGCGCGATGGTTTCGTCCAGCGCCAGGCTGGCGATGGTGCCCACCTGCATGCTGGCCGCGAGGCCGCTGCGCCCGCTCATGGCATCGCTGGGAATGCCCCACAACGGCGCCAGCCGCGGAAACAGGACGAACAGCACGGCCATGATCGGCGCACCCAGCAGCGCCATCCAACCGGCCGTGCGCGCGGCCTGCAACAGCGGCGGTTTGCCCACCGGCATGTGAGCGTTGACCAGAGCCGTCAGCAGCCCGAGCAGCGCCACCAGCATGGCGGCGGCCGTGGGCAGCGATTGCGAGAAGAAGAAGTTCGTGAGCATCGTGAAGAAGCCCAGGAAAAAAATGACGAAGGCGTCGCGCCGCGCCCGCACCTCCAGGGTCTTGAGCGCCAGCAGCGCCACGATCAGCGTCACGCCCGCGTCGCGACCCAGCAGTGTCCGGTGGGTGGCAAACGTGGCGGCGACGGTGGCGGCGAGCAGGCCCAGCAGCCACCACTTGCCGGGCAACGGCCGGGATGCCAGCGCGAGCCAGCCGCGCCACACCAGCACGGCGCCTGCCAGGATGCTGCACCACAACGGCAGGTTGCCCACCTGGGGCAAGATGACCCAGCCGATTACCAGCAGCAGGAACAACGCGTCGCGGCTGTCGCGCGGCAGCGCGTTCAGGCGTACCGACAAACCCAACGGCCGCGCCGCCGGCTCCGGGCGGGCGCGCTCGCCTGCGCGCGGCGTGGCGGCGCCTAGCATGTCGCCAGCGCCTCCAGGCAGTCGAGCTTGTGGGCTTCGCCGGTGGAAGGCCGGATCTCCCGGCCCGGCAAGCGCAGTCCGTAGTCCAGCCCGAGCCGGTCGGCTTGCAGCACCCAGGCGGTGAGGCGTGACAGTCTGTGCTCGGTGCCGACGTGGCCGGCTTGCGCGAAGTCCAGGCACAGTTCATAACGCTGCGCTTGCTGGGTGTCGCGGCTGACCAGTTCGTCCGCCTTGGCGGCCTTCTTCCAGACCACGAGCTTCAGCGGATCGCCGCGGCGGTAGGCCCGTACGCCATCGAATTCGCCAGTGCTTTGAAGCCGCGTCGTGGCAGCGCCGCCGGCACGCGGCTGGCCCGGCGGCAGTGGCGGCGGGAATGCCTCGGGGGCAGGATAGACCAGCACCTGGGCGGCCGGCCGCCACACCGTCCAGACGCGGAAAGTCCCCAGCGGAAATCGCGTCTCGGCGGTGAGCGGAGGCACGGGGTGCCTGCCGCGCCGCTCGGGCTTGAATGCGACCTGCACGGTGCTTTGACCCAGCGGGGGAACGTCGGTCCAGACCCAGCGGTCGGCGTGCGTCGAGTCCAGCACCGCCAGGCCGATTCCGTACCGGACCGAGGCGCGTTCATTGGTCAGGACGATCGACAAGGTGGCGCTGGTTCCCACGAACTGCGGGGTCGGCGTCACCAGGTTCATCGTCAGTCCGCGCAACGTTCCATGGCACACGTACATGCCGACCACGGCGCTGCCGGCCAGCAGGAACGTGAGCAGATAGCCGAGGTTGAGCTGGTAGTTGATCGAGCCCACCAGCAGCACCATCAGGGTCAACGCCAGCATCAGGCCGGCCCGGCTGGGAAGGATGTAGACGTTGCGCTGCGTCAGCGCGATCGTGTCAGCCAGCGGCAGGCGCGTCTGCCACCATTGGCGGAAGCGCCGGCGCACGAAGGAGAACGGGTTGAGAACAGCAGTGTTCATGCTTTCATGGCAACGGCACGGCCTCGACCATCGCCCGCACCTGCTCGATCGGTCCGCGTCCGGCATCACCCACCGGGATCATGCGATGCGCGACGGTCTGCGGCAGGATCGCCTGCACGTCGTCTGGCGCCACGTAGTCCCGCCCACTCAGCAGGGCCTGGGCCTTGGCCGCCCGCACCACGGCGATACCGGCACGCGGCGACAGGCCTTGCAGGAACCAGCGGCCCGAGCGGGTCGCCGCCACCAGGTCCTGCACATAGGTGAGCAAGGGATCGGCCGCATGAACCTGAAAAACCTTCTGCTGCAACAGTTGCAGGTCGACCGGCGTGAGCGTGCTGCGCATGGCGTCGACCATGCCGCGCCGGTCGGCGCCATTGAGCAGCTCGCGCTCGGCGGCGCGATCCGGGTAGCCCAGCGAGATGCGCATCAGGAAACGGTCCAGCTGCGACTCGGGCAGAGCGAAAGTGCCCAGCTGGTCGTGCGGGTTCTGGGTCGCGATGACGAAAAAGGGCGAGGGCAGGGCCCGCGTTTCGCCTTCCACCGTCACCTGCTTTTCCTCCATCGCCTCGAGCAGGGCGCTCTGTGTCTTGGGGCTGGCGCGGTTGATTTCGTCGGCCAGCAGCACCTGCGCGAAAACCGGCCCCGGATGGAAAACGAAGGACTCCTTGCCGCGCTCGTAGATGGACACGCCCGACAGGTCGCTGGGCATCAGGTCAGCCGTGAACTGCACGCGTGAATAGTGCAGGCCGAACGACTTGGATAGCGCATGCGCCAGCGTGGTCTTGCCCACGCCCGGAACGTCCTCGATCAGCAGATGCCCGCCGGCCAACAGGCAGGCGACGCAGTCGCGTACCTGGGCCGGTTTTCCGACAATCACCGTGTTAAGCTGGTCCAGGAGCGCTTTGAGTTTTTGTTGTGCATCCATGGGATAGGCGATGTGAGCAGGCCCTGAACGTTATCCCAATTTCGCGTTAGCTGAGCGTACCTATGACTAAAACCGGGTATTTCACGCATCCCGATTGCAGGAGACACGAAATGGGGCCGGGCCATCCCGAATGCCCCGAGCGCCTCGACGCGATCGAGGACCGGCTGCTGACTGGCGGTCTCGGGCTGGTGTTGGAACGCCGCGACGCGCCGGCGGCTTCGCCCGACGACATCGAACTGGCGCATACGCGCATGCACGTAGCCGGTTTGCGGGGGATGGGCCACGAGCTGGCCGATCACATCAAAGCGGGCGGCCGCGGCTACGCCCAGATCGACCCTGACACCTTGATGAACCCGCACACCTGGAACGCCGCGCTGCGGGCCGCCGGTGCGGTGCTGGCGGCCACCGACGCCGTCATCGCGGGCGAACTTGAAAACGCCTTCTGCGCGGTGCGCCCGCCCGGCCACCATGCATGCCATGACCGCTCGATGGGCTTCTGCTTTTTCAACAACGTCGCGATCGGCGCCAAGTACGCGCTGGAGCGGCACGGCCTGCAGCGCGTGGCCATCGTCGACTTCGACGTGCATCACGGCAACGGAACCGAGGACATCTTCACCCGCGACGAGCGCGTGCTGATGGTGAGTTTTTTCCAGCATCCGTTCTATCCCTACAGCGGCGCCGACACGAACGCGCCCAACATGGTCAACCTGCCGGTGCCGGCCTACACCCGCGGCATGGCGATCCGCGAATTGATCGAGCAGGCCTGGATGCCGCGCCTGGAAGACTTCAAGCCCGAGATGATCTTCGTCAGCGCCGGCTTCGACGCCCACCGCGAAGACGACCTCGGGCAGCTGGGGCTGGTCGAAGCGGACTACACGTGGATCACCATGCGCGTGAAGGAGATCGCGAAGAAATA
>DATNCB010000479.1:0-6483 GCA_035571715.1 Ramlibacter sp. | reverse complement strand
CAAATACCTGCTCAATTGCGCCGGCGCCTGGGCCGATCGCATTGCCGCCCAGTTCGGCGACAGCGTTCCCATGGAACCAGGCCACCCCCAGATGGCCGTGACTGAGCCGCTGCCGGTGTTCATGAACTTCAGCCTGGGTGTCGAAGGCGGCGGCGTGTACGCCCGCCAAGTGGAGCGCGGTAACTGCGTCATCGGCGGCGGCAAGGGCCATGCGCTGGACGACCTGCGCGCCCGCGTCCAGTCCAGCGGCCTCGCAAGCCTGATGCAGCAGGCTGCCGACCTGTTGCCGGCGCTTCGGCACGCCCACATCATTCGCACCTGGAGCGGCACCGAAGGCTACTTGCCCGACCGTTTGCCGGTGATCGGGCCCAGCGGCACGACGCCTGGGCTGATCCATGCCTTCGGATTCGCCGGTGGCGGCTTCCAGCTCGGTCCCGCGGTCGGCGCGGTGCTGGCCGACCTGGTGCGTGACGGCAAGACCGCCACGCCGATCGACGCATTTTCCGTTTCGCGTTTTCCCTCCGCATCCGGCGCAGCAACCGCCGGGCTCGAGGTTTCAGTTGTTGTCTAACCCAGGAGCTTCCATGACCCATTCCTCACGTTTCCCATCCGCGCGCACCACCGCGATGTCCCTGGCCGTTACCGCCGCCGCCTGCCTGTCCGCCGGCCTGGCAGCCGCCGAGACCAAGACGCTGTATATCGGCATGAACGGCGGCACGATGGAAAAGACCTATACCGAGCACGTGTTCGGTCCGTTCGAGAAGGCCAACGACGCGAAGGTGGTCGTGGTCCCCGGCACCTCGTCGGACATCCTGGCCAAGGCACAGGCGAACAAGGACAAGCCGCAGATGCACGTGATGTTCCTGGATGACGGCATCATGTACCGCGCCATCGGCATGGGCCTGTGCGAGAAGATGCAGCCCAGCCCGGCCTTGAACGACCTTTTCCCCACCGCGCGCTTCAAGGGCGACATGGCTGCGGGCGTGAACATCGGCATGACCGGGCTGGCGTACAACAAGAAGATGTTCACCGAGAAGGGCTGGGCGCCGCCTACCTCCTGGATGGACCTGGCCGATCCCAAGTACAAGGGCAAGGTGGTGTTCCAGTCGATGCCCTCGTCGACCTTCGGCCTGCATGGCTTCCTGATCTTCAATCGCATCCAGGGCGGCACCGACAAGAACGTCGAGCCTGCCTTCAAGGCCTGGCCCACGACGATCGGTCCGAACGTGGTGGAGTACATCCCCAGCTCCGCCAAGATCGCGGAGATGGTCCAGACCGGCGAGGCCGCGATGTTCCCGCTCACGCCGACCGCGGTGGGCGTCCTGAAGGGCAAGGGGCTGCCGGTGCAATATGTGCAGCCCAAAGAAGGCTCGGCCGTGCTGACGGTGGGTGAGTGCGTGATCGCGAAGAACAGCGAACCCGCGCTGGCGCACAAGCTGGCCCAGTACCTCCTGTCGCCGGAGGCCCAGGCGTTGGCCCTCCAGTACGGCGATCAAATTCCTTCGAATCCGAAGACCAAGGCGACCGGCGAGTCGGCGGCGCTGGTCAAGCAGATGAACGAGTACATGAAGACGGCGACCACGGTGGACTGGGACGCGATCAATGAAAACCGCCCGGCGTGGAACGCGCGCTGGAACAAGACTGTGGAGCGCTAGCTAGGTCAGGGGGCGGCCGCCGAGGAGTCGCCACGCCGGTCGGTGCTTGCCGGCATCCAGGAATCTCACGCGGTCTCCACTACCGGCGCCTGCGCCAGCGCCAGGTCCAGTGCCGTCATGAACTCATTGACCTTGATGGGTTTTGTGAGGTACCGGAAGAACCCGGCCGCGAGGGCCTTCTCGATGTCACGGGGTACCGCATTGGCACTGATCGCGATAACGGGAATATGTGCGGTCGGCGGGTCTGCGCGCAGGATTCTCATGGCATCCAGACCGCCAACGCCGGGCAGATTGATATCCATCAGAATCACATCCGGAAGAAACGAGCGTGCATACTCGATCCCGAGATTGCCGTCCGCCGCACTGATCAGACGCAGCTGGGGACGTCGAGAAACGAGTTGCTCGACCAGTTCCAGGCTGGCCGGATTGTCTTCCACATAGAGCAGAGTACGCAGCGAAGTGCCAGCCTGGCCCTGTGATTGGACGTGCGTCGAGGGCTCGTCCTCAAGTAACTCATGCTGCGGTGCGGTCGTCAGGTTCAGGTCGATCCAGAATACGCTTCCCACTCCGACGATGCTTTCCGCGCCAACGGTGCCTCCCATCTGTTCGACCAGCCGCTTTGTCACCACGAGTCCGATGCCTGTCCCTTCCTCCGCGCTGTTCTCCTTGCCGAGGCGATTGAACGGCTGGAATAGCTGCTCGAGCTGTTCGGGAGTCAGACCGCCGCCGGTATCGCGGACGCTGATGCGAATGACATTCGGAGGATTCAAGACGCACTCCACCGCAACCGTGCCGCCCGGCGTGTTGTACTTGATTGCGTTGGAAAGAAGATTGATCAGCACCTGCTTGATCCGGGTCTGATCGGCGTGTACGAAATAGGGACTTTCCAGTTGCGGAAACGTCAGGCCGATATTTCGCTTCCGTGCCTGCGGCTCGATGAGGTCCCGGCACCCGTCCAAGGCCTCGACCATTGAGACCGGCTCGAGCGACAGCGATACCTTGCCCGACTCGATCAACGCGAGATCGAGAATTTCGCTGATCATCTCCAGCAGATACCATCCTCCCTTGAGAATCTGGTCAACACTGCGCTTCTGGACGGGTGTTGGCGGCGGCGAGCCGGTTTCGATGAGTTGGGCAAACCCGAGGATCGCATTCAGGGGCGTGCGCAATTCATGGCTCATGCTGGAGAGGAAATCCGATTTGGCAAGGTTGGATTTTTCCGCAGCAGACTTGGCGTTCTTCAGTTCAACGTTATTTTCCTGCAAGACCCGGTCGAGACGTTTGCGCTCCGTGATATCGCGCGCCGCGGCGAACACACCTTGCAAGATCCGATTGCGATCGTAGAAGGTCGTGGCGTTGTAGGACACGACGGTTTCATTGCCATCCCGGGCGCGCGCGGTGAGTTCGTAATCGGTGACCTTGTTTTCGTTCAGCACCTGCTTGATACCTGCCTCGGCCCGCTCCGGATCGGTGAAGTAGCCCTTGAATGGCGCGCCTATAAGCTCGTCGCGCGTGCACCCCGTGAGCGCCTCCATTTGCTTGTTGACGTCGGTAATTATTCCAAAAGGATCGGTTGTCATCAGCGCGTCGATGTTCGATTCGATGAGCGAGCGCGTGTAGAACTGCTGGTCGCGCAGCCGCTGATCGAGCTTCTTTCGTTCTTCCTCGACCTGTTTGCGCGCCGTATTGTCGGTGCCGATCAGAAGGTAGCCAATGATCGCGCCTTGATCGTCGCGCAGCGCTGTGACCGAAACGACCGCGGGGAAGCGGCTGCCGTCCTTGCGGATGTAGGTCAGCTCGTAGATGTCCTCGATGCCGCGTGAGGCCTTGAACGCCAAGGCCTCAAAGCCCGGCGAAATCGATGTTCCGAGCTCGGCGCTCAGTGACTTGGCCCGTGCGATCACTTCCTGCGAATCGGAGATGTCGGCCGGCGTGATCTTGTTCATCACTTCGGCGGCGGCGTAGCCCAGCATCCGCTCGGCGCCGACGTTGAAAATCTGGATGACGCCCTTCGCGTCGGTCGCAATGCTCGAGAAGTTGGCGCTGTTGAAAATCGCGCTCTGCAGGGCCCCCGCCTTGACCAGCGCCTCTTCCGCCCGCTTGCGGGCGCTGTTGTCGGTGCCGATCAGCAGGTAGCCAATGATTGCGCCTTGATCATCGCGTAGTGCCGTGACCGACACAATGGCGGGAAAGCGGCTTCCGTCCTTGCGAATGTAAGTCAGTTCGTAGATGTCCTCGATGCCGCGTGAGGCCTTGAACACCAAGGCCTCGAAGCCGGGCGCAATCGCCGTTCCGAGCTCGACGCTCAAAGCCTTGGCGCGCGCGATCAATTCGTGCGGGTCGGAAATGTTGGCTGGCGTGATCTTGTTCACGACATCTGCCGCCTCGTAGCCCAGCATCCGTTCCGCGCCCACATTGAAAATCTGGATGACGCCCTTGGCGTCGGTCGCAATGCTCGAGAAGTTGGCGCTATTGAAAATCGCGCTCTGTAAAGCGTCCGCCTTGATCAGTGCCTCTTGGCGGAAGACTTCGGTGATATCCGCCGTCGCGCTAGCAGCAGGGTTGATAACAAAGCGATCGCGAATGGTCTTGGGCATGGCCGGCCTTTGTAATATCGCGAATGAGTCTGGCGGATCGCGCGGCCGAAGGGGTGAGAAGCACCTTGCGTCAACTTATACGCTCATCGCGGACAAATTCCGCCTATTTATCCGGCTGCACAGACAATATTGCTGCGACGGGCCTTAATAGACGTCCGCCATCGCCTGCGCGCACGCATAGGCACTGGACCAGGCCCACTGGAAGTTGTAGCCGCCCAGCCAGCCGGTCACGTCCACTGCTTCACCGATGAAGTACAGGCCGGGCTGCTTCGATTCCATCGTTTGCGACGAGAGGTCGCGGGTGTCGACGCCGCCGGCCGTGACCTCGGCCTTCTTGTAGCCTTCGGTTCCGGAGGGCACCAGTGTCCAGCGAGCCAGCTGATCGGCGAGCGCCGCCAGCGCCTTGTCGCTGGCTTCGTTGACCGGGCGCTGCCACGCGCTGTCCTGCTGGACCCAGGCCTCGGCCAGCCGCGCGGGCACGAAGGCCGCGAGTTCGTTCGCGATCAATTTGCGCGAGCTCGCCTTGGCCCGTGCCAGTTCACGCTGCAGATCGACTTCGGGCGCCAGATTGATGCGGATCGGCTCGCCGCCCCGCCAGTAGCTGGAGATCTGCAGCACGGCCGGACCGCTCAGGCCGCGGTGCGTGAACAGCAGGTCTTCGTGGAATACGACTCGGCTCTTCTTGTCGCCGGTTTCGATCGCCACCGGCAACGACAGGCCGGCCAATTGCGAATACGGTGCCCAGCTCTCGCCGTCGAACGTCAGCGGCACCAGGCCGGGGCGCGGCTGGACGATACGCAAGCCGAACTGGCGGGCGATGCGGTAGCCGAAATCAGTCGCGCCGATCTTGGGGATCGACAGCCCGCCGGTGGCGATGACCACATTGCGCGCCGCCACCGCGCCGCGATCGGTTTCGAGCTGGTAGCGGGATGAGTCGCCTTCAATCGGCTCCGATTGCGAGGCGCTTACCCGACTGACGGCACAAGGCTGCCAGTGCGTGACACGGCCGGCCTCGCATTCGCGCAGCAGCATCTGGATGAAGTCCTCGGAGGAGCGGTCGCCGAACAACTGGCCTTTGTGCTTTTCGTGAAAGGCGATGCCGTGGCGCTGCACCAGGTCGATGAAATCCTGCGGGGCGTAGCGCGAAAGCGCCGAGCGGCAGAATGCCGGGTTCTCGCCCAGGAAGTGCTTGTGCGGCGCGCGCGGGTCGAGATCGCGGTTGGTGAAGTTGCAGCGGCCGCCGCCCGAGATGCGGATCTTCTCCGCCACTTTCTCGCTGTGCTCGACCAGCAGCACCTTCAGCCCCGACTGCCCCGCGATGCCCGCGCAGAACAGTCCGGCGGCGCCGGCGCCGATGACCACGACATCGAAGAATTGGCTCAATTCACGCCTTCGAAACGCGAGCGGGGTTGCGCGGGTTGTTGCGCTTGATGGCGGGTTCCTTGCGTGGCCGGCTGATCTGGCTCGAACGCCGGCCTCCCAGATGGCGCGCCGCCTTGACGGTGACGGGGGTGGTGCGAACGAGCTCTTCCGCCGACCGGGTGAGGATGTGAAGCGCCTCGTCGAAGGCAGCCAATTGATCGGGCGTCAATGCCCCGAGCACGGCCTTGTTGATGCGCGCTACCTGTGGAAACACTTCTTCGTAGAGCTTCTGACCCGGCGCCGTGATGGCGATCTGGGCGCGGCGGCGGTCGTTTGGCACGTGGCTGCGTGCCAACAGGCCGTTGATCACCAGTTGGCTGATGACGCGGGACACGCGCGGGCGATCGAGATGGGCGAGCGCAGCCAGTTCGGAGGGCGACATCGGGCCGTGCACCGCCACCATTCCTACCAGGCTCCACTCACGCCGCGAAACCCCGTAGCCGCCTTCGAACAGCCGGATCCCGGGGGCACTGCTGAGGGCCAGCAAACGCGCCAGCCGGTAATTCAGCAATTCGTCGATCCTTTTCGGTTTTTCCAGCGACATGGAGCGCGGCAGCCTTCAGGGTATTCACCAGAGGTAGTTGTTTTCTACAACTATTCGCACGCATCTTAAACTGGCTTGACCAGACTCCGCCGAGGGCACACGGGCGCATTCAAAGGATCGAACATGACCGTCACGCAGGATTGGCGCAACAAGGTCTCTCAACCCCGGTACGGCATGACCGTGCACCGCGACGTGATGATCCCCACCCGCGACGGCACGCGGCTCGCTTGCGACGTCTATGTGCCCGACCAGCCGAACCGCTACC
>DATNCB010000478.1:0-2638 GCA_035571715.1 Ramlibacter sp. | reverse complement strand
GATCTTCATGCGGATCTGGTTGATGAAGATCACCATGCAGTTGGTCTTCTTGATCGTGGCGGTGAGCTTGCGCAGCGCCTGGCTCATGAGGCGCGCCTGCAGGCCGGGCAGCGAGTCGCCCATCTCGCCCTCGATTTCGGCCTTGGGCGTCAGCGCGGCCACCGAGTCGATCACGATCAGGTCCAGGGCGCCGGAGCGCACCAGGCTGTCGACGATTTCCAGCGCCTGCTCGCCGGTGTCAGGCTGGCTGATCAGCAGGTCCGACAGGTTCACGCCGAGCTTCTGCGCGTACTGCACGTCCAGCGCGTGCTCGGCATCGATGAAGGCGCACTGGCCGGCCTGGCGCTGCATCTCGGCGATGATCTGCAGCGTCAGCGTGGTCTTGCCCGAGGATTCAGGGCCATAGATCTCGATTACCCGGCCGCGCGGCAGGCCGCCCACTCCCAGGGCGATGTCCAGTCCCAGCGAACCCGTCGACACGACCTGGATGTCCTCGAGCTTCTCGCCTTCGCCCAGACGCATGATCGTGCCCTTGCCGAACTGTTTGTCGATCTGGGCCAATGCAGCCTGCAAGGCCTTGGCTTTTTCGCTGTCGGCGACGATACGGGTTCCCTTGACTTGAGCATCCATCAAAAATTCTCCTTGTATATCAACAGGTTGAGGTGTCTCATCCAGTGTCGTTATTTCCAGGCTGGATGCTTGACCAGTACTTTAACGCGTGGCATTGCCAGAAGTAAACGCCATTTTTCATCAGTTTGCCTTACCATTAAGAAATGCCCGTCGATAGCATCCAGGCGCCTGTTTCCGACACCGACGACGCTTGGCGCCTCACCCACCTGGGTCGATTGCTGGGCCACGCAATGCGCCGCTTCGACGAGCGTGTGCTCAGCCTCATGGCGCACAACGTCGAAGTGCCGCTCGCGCTGTCGAACCTGGCGGCGCGCTCGCAAGTCAGCGCCGCCCACATCCACATCACGCGGCATCTGAGCCTGAAGGGATCGCGCCTGACCGAGCTGGCCCAGCGCGCCGGCATGAGCAAGCAGGCCATGGGCGACCTGGTCGACCAGTGCGAAGCCTGGGGACTGGTGTCGCGCACGCCGGACTCGCAGGATGGCCGTGCGCGCCTGGTCCGTTTCACGCCCACCGGTCTGGCCTGGCTGCAAGCCTTCAAGGAAGCGGTGGCCCAGGCCGAAGCGGAATTTCGCGCCGACGTCGGCCCCGAGGTTGCCACCGTGGTGATGATCGGCCTGGAGGCTTATGCTGGGCCCGCGACCTGATTGCGGGACAGGCCTTCAGCTCTGTCCTCAACTGACTAAAATTTCATCAGAGGCGGCGGAAGGACGGGCGGCGCCAACAAAGGAGACAGCATGCGGATACTGATTGCCGAAGACGACCAGGTGCTGGCCGACGGCTTGCTGCGTACCTTGCGCGCCTCCGGTGCTGCGGTGGACCACGTGGCCAGCGGTACGGAAGCCGACGCGGCACTGATGACGAACAACGAGTTCGATCTGCTGATCCTGGACCTGGGCATGCCCAAGATGCACGGCCTGGAAGTGCTGCGCAAACTGCGCGGGCGCGGCTCCGCGCTGCCGGTCCTGATCCTCACCGCGGCCGACGCCGTGGAGGAACGCGTCAAGGGCCTGGACTACGGCGCCGACGATTACATGGCCAAGCCATTCAGCCTGCAGGAACTGGAAGCCCGGGTGCGGGCGCTGACCCGCCGCGGCATGGGCGGCACCAGTAGCGTCATCAAGCACGGGCCGCTGGTTTACGACCAGGCCGGACGGGTGGCCACGATCGACGGCAAGATGATCGAGCTGTCGGCGCGTGAACTGGGCCTGCTGGAAGTGCTGCTGCAGCGCGCCGGCCGCCTGGTCAGCAAGGACCAGCTGGTCGAGCGTCTGTGCGAATGGGGCGAGGAGGTCAGCAACAACGCGATCGAGGTCTACATCCATCGGCTGCGCAAGAAGATCGAAAAAGGCCCGATTCGCATCGCCACCGTGCGCGGGCTGGGCTACTGCCTGGAGAAGATCCCCGGCTAGGGCAGCTTTGAACAAGCCCCGCCATGCGCGCTCGACATGAAAATCTTCCAACGTGAGCAGCGCTCGCTGTTCGGCGAGATCCTCGACTGGATGCTCACGCCCCTGTTGCTGCTGTGGCCTGTCAGCCTGGCGCTGACCTGGCTGGTGGCGCAAAGCATTGCCGGCAAACCGTTCGACCGGGCCCTGGAGTACAACGTCCAGGCCCTGGCGCAACTGGTTGTCGTGCAGCAGCAGCGAGTGGTCTTCAATCTGCCGCAGCCCGCGCGCGAGATCCTGCGCGCCGATGACTCCGATCTCGTGTACTACCAGGTGCTGGGCGCACACGGCGAACTGCTCAGCGGCGAGCGCGACCTTCCATTGCCGGCAGAGGACGAGCGGCCACTCGTGGGCGAAGTGCGGCTGCGCGACGACGAAATCCGCGGGCAGGAAGTGCGCGTCGCCTACACGTGGGTCGGGCTCGATCTGCCGGGCGCCCAGCCGTCCCTGGTCCAGGTGGCCGAAACCCGCGAGAAGCGCTCCGTGCTGGCCACCGAGATCATCAAGGGCGTGATGCTGCCGCAGTTCGTCATCCTGCCGCTGGCGGTGCTGCTGGTGTG
>DATNCB010000477.1:0-3177 GCA_035571715.1 Ramlibacter sp. | reverse complement strand
CCAGGAGGGCGCGGCCATCATCGAGCGCGCGCCGTATGTGGACGTGGTGTTCGGTCCGCAGACGCTGCACCGCCTGCCCGAGCTGCTGCGAAGGCGCGAGCAGCTGCAATGCCCGCAGGTGGACATCAGCTTTCCCGAAATAGAAAAATTCGACAACCTGCCGCCGGCTCGCGTGCAAGGGGCCAGCGCGTTCGTGAGCATCATGGAAGGCTGCTCCAAGTACTGCAGTTACTGCGTCGTGCCCTACACCCGCGGCGAAGAGATGTCGCGACCGTTCGAGGACGTGCTGGTCGAGGTGGCCGGGCTGGCCGACCAGGGCGTCAAGGAAGTCACCTTGCTGGGCCAGAATGTGAACGCCTACCGCGGCAAGATGGGTGATACGGCCGAGATTGCCGACCTCGCGCGGCTGATCGAATACGTCGCGGACATCCCCGGCATCGATCGCATCCGCTACACCACCAGCCATCCCAGCGAGTTCACGCAGCGCCTGATCGACGTGTACGCCAAGGTGCCCAAGCTGGTGAGCCACCTGCATCTGCCGGTGCAGCACGGCAGCGACCGCATCCTGGCGGCGATGAAGCGCGGCTACACGGCCATGGAATACAAGAGCACCGTGCGCAAATTGCGCGCGGTCCGGCCGCAGCTGGCGCTATCCAGCGACTTCATCGTCGGCTTTCCGGGCGAGACCGAGGACGACTTCGGCAAGATGATGAAACTGATCGACGACGTCGGCTACGACAACAGTTTCAGCTTCATCTTCAGCCCGCGGCCCGGCACGCCGGCGGCCAACCTGCGCGATGAGACACCTTACGAGGTCAAACTCGAACGTTTGCAACGACTGCAGGCCCGACTCGACGAGAACGTACGCGCGATCAGCGCCAGCCGCCAGGGCACCGTGCAGCGCGTGCTGGTGGAAGGGCCGGCGCACAAGGATCCCTCGCTGCTGACTGGGCGCACCGAATGCAACCGGCTGGTGCTGTTCCCGGCGGCGCCGGGGCTGGCCGGTCAAATGGCGGATATCCTCATCACGCAGGCGAGCCAGCGATCCTTGCGCGGCGAGGTGCTGCGCTTCGAGGAAGGATCGACATGCAATCCGCAAGACACTACATCAACGGCGAATGGCTGACGGCAGTCGGCGGCCAGGAGCGTTGTGGCGAGGCGCTGAACCCGGCCACTTCGGAAATCGCCGCGCAGTATGCGGACGGCAGCACCGATGAAGCCGCCGCTGCAGTCCAGGCCGCAAGAAGGGCCTTCGACAGCACGTACTGGCGCCACACGCCGCGGCTGCGTGCCGACATCCTGCTGGCTTTCGCTGCGCGGCTGGAGGAACGAAAGGACCTGATCGCCGACTGGCTGGTGACGCTCAATGGCAAACTGCGCCGGGAAGCGCTGGGCGAAATCCTGGCCGGCGTGTCGGAGCTGCGCTACTACGCGGGACTGGCGCGGACCTTGTACGGGCGCATTCTCGAGGTGGAGCCGGGCTGCTATTCCTCGCTGGACCGCGAGCCCGCGGGCGTCGCGGCCATCATTCTTCCGTGGAACGCGCCGATCACCTTGCTCGTGCGATCACTCGCCCCGGCGCTGGCGGCCGGCTGCAGCGTCGTGCTCAAGCCGGCGCATCAAACCGCGCTGGCGCATGACCTGGCGCTCGAATGCCTGGTGGGCGATCCGCGGCTGCCGAAGGGCGTGGTCAATTCCGTGGTCGAATCCGGCACCGATGTGTCGCGCTTCCTGTGCGAAAGCCAGGACGTCGACGTCATCAGTTTCACCGGCTCGTCCCACGTCGGCAAATTGATCGCGCAGGCATCCGCCGGCACCTTGAAGCGGCTGTCACTGGAACTGGGCGGCAAGGCCCCGGCGCTGGTGTTCGACGACTGTGACCTGCCCAAGACGGTGAACGGCATCGTGGCCGGGGCGATGGTCATGGCCGGCCAGCAATGCACCGCCATCACGCGCGTGCTGGTCCAGGAAAACTTCTATGAGCCCTTGTCGGGCCGGCTGGTCGAGGCCTTGAAGGCGCTACGGGTCGGCCCGGGCAACGATCCGCAGTCGCAGATGGGGAGCCTCATCGACCGGCGCAACCGCGACCGCATCGCCGGCCTGGTCGATACCGCGCAGCGCGACCAGCAGCTGCTCTTGCGCGGCGCGATCCCGTCCGGCGCGCTGGCGCGCGGCGCTTTCATCCAGCCGAGCCTGGTCGCGGTCGAGGACCTGCAATCCGACTTCGTTCAAAAGGAACTGTTCGGGCCGTTGCTGGTGATCGAGCGCTGCCGGGACGAAGACGATGCGATCGCCCGGGCCAACGCGACGCGCTACAGCCTGGCCTCCAGCGTCTGGACGCGCGACGCGAGCAGAGCCCGGCGCATCGCGTCCCGGCTGAATTTCGGGACTGTCTGGGCCAACGCGCACAACCGCCTTTTCGCCGAAGCCGAGACCGGCGGCTGTCGCGACAGCGGTTATGGCAAATTGCATGGCATCGAAGGCCTGAACGACTTCATGCAGACCAAGCACTTCTATTTCGAGACCTAGCCAGGACGCGAATCGATGGCCAGTCACTCGACCGCTCATTATTTTCTGGAGGGCCTGGTCGAGGTTGGCATCGACTATGTATTTGCGAATCTCGGCACCGACCACGTCTCGCTGATCGAGGCCTTGGCGCAGTGGGACCGCGATGGCCGCTCTCACCCGGCAATGGTGTTGTGCCCGCACGAAAACGTGGCGGTGCACATGGCCGGAGGCTATGCGGCCATGACGGGCAAGGGCCAGGCAGTGATGGTGCATGTGGACGCCGGGACAGCGAATTCGAGCATGGCCATGCACAACCTGCTGCGTGCCCGGTTGCCGGTATTTCTGATGGCCGGCAAGGCGCCCTACACGTTGCACGGCGAGTTGCCCGGCTCGCGCGACAACTACGTGCATTTCGTCCAGGACCCCTACGACATCGGCAGCCTGGTCCGCCCCTACGTCAAGTGGGAGTACGCGCTGCCTTCAGGCGTCGTCGCCAAGGAAGCGCTGCGCCGCGGCCATACGATGATGCAAAGCGATCCGGCGGGACCCGTGTTCATGACGCTGCCGCGGGAAACGCTGGCGCAGAGCTGGGACGAGCAGGCGATCCGCAGTTTTCCTGAAGAGCGCTACGGCGCCGTGACTTCCGGCGGGGTCGATGACGGCTTCGCG
>DATNCB010000476.1:0-3331 GCA_035571715.1 Ramlibacter sp. | reverse complement strand
CGGGTTGATGTTCCGAAGGGAAATGCCGCAGCATGAAGGCATGCTGTTCGCCTTCGAGCAGCCCTCGGTGCAATGCTTCTGGATGAAAAACACCCTGCTGCCGCTGACGGCGGCGTTCGTCGCCGATGACGGCACGGTGGTCAACCTCGCCGACATGAAGCCGCAAACCACCGACTCCCACTGTTCTGACAAGCCGGTGCGCTACGTGCTGGAGATGAACCAGGGCTGGTTCGCGAAGAAGGGCATCAAGCCCGGAATGAAGCTGGCCGGAGAGCCGTTCAATAGGCGCTAGCGGCCGAAACCCAATAAAGTTCAAGGGCCGCATCGCGGCCCTTGTTTCGTATTGGAGCGTAGCGGATTTGGAGCGTAGCGGATTTGGAGCGTAGCGGTTTATCCGAAGTTCTTCTCGACGAAGCCCCAGTTCACCAGCTTGTCCAGGAACGCCTCGACGTACTTGGGACGCAAGTTGCGGTAGTCGATGTAGTAGGCATGCTCCCACACGTCGACGGTCAGCAGCGCCCTGTCGGCCGTGGTCAGCGGCGTGCCGGCGGCACCGGTGTTCACGATATCGACACTGCCGTCGGGCTTCTTGACCAGCCAGGTCCAGCCTGACCCGAAGTTGCCCACGGCGGATTTGACGAATGCGTCCCGGAATGCGGTATAGCCGCCCCATTTGCTCTTGATCGCGGCAGCCAGCGCGCCGGTGGGCTCCCCGCCGCCGGCGGGCTTCATGCAATTCCAGAAGAACGTGTGGTTCCAGACCTGGGCCGAATTGTTGTAGATGCCGCCGGAAGATTTCTTGATGATCTCTTCGAGCGTCATGTTCTCGAATTCCGTGCCCTTCTGCAGATTGTTCAGGTTGGTCACGTAGGCGTTGTGATGCTTGCCGTGGTGATACTCCAGCGTCTCCCTGGAGTAGTGCGGCGCCAGTGAATCGATCGGGTAGGGAAGCGGGGGCAGTACGTGTTCCATGGATTTCCTCTCGGGTTTGTTGGTCTGCTGAAAGGGATTCTATGAACTTAATGAGCCCGGTGGCGTCACGGTCAGAGCAACCTCGCCATCGGCGAGGGTGGCGCGCAGGGCTTGGCCCGGATGGGTTTGGCGCACACTGCTGACCGGCTGGCCCGCTTCGTTTGTCAGCAGTGCGTAACCACGCTCCAGAACCAGCCTCGGGTCCAGCAGTTCCAACCTCAATCGGGAGTGCTCGAACAGTTGCGATGTGCGTTGCAGCCGCGATTGCACCGCGTGCTTGAGTTGGGATTGCGTCGCCTGGAGCCGGCCTCTTTCCTTGTCCAGCCGCCCCATCACGGAGTAGCGCAATCGATGGGCAGCACGGCCCAGGCGCAACTGCTGCGCGCCCATGCGAGCCAGCGGCCGGCCCAACCGGGAGACGGCGACGTCCAGCCGCTGGCCGGCGCTGTCCACGCGGCCGCGGATTGCGCTGCGCAGGCGGTCGTGAGCCCGCTCGAGCCCCGCCAGCCAGTTGTCCCTGGCCTCGGCGGCCAGCTCTGCCGCTGCCGTCGGCGTGGGCGCGCGCACATCGGCGCAGAAGTCCGCAATGGTGAAGTCGGTTTCGTGGCCGACGCCGCAAATAAGAGGCACCGGGCTTTGGACGATGGTGCGGGCCAGTTGCTCGTTATTGAAGCCCCATAAATCCTCGATCGAACCGCCACCGCGCACCAGCAGGATCACGTCCACCTGGCCCGCTTCGGCCATGCGGTACAGCGCCGACAGCGCACGGATCAGTTCGGTGGGCGCCTGGGCGCCCTGCACGGCCGCCGGTGCGAGCACCACGGGGACATGGGGAGCGCGTCGCCGCAACGCGGTCACAACGTCGTGCAGCGCCGCGGCGCCGGTCGAGGTCACCAAACCGATGCCGCGGGGCAGCACGGGAATCGGCCGCTTTCGAGCCGGGTCGAACAGGCCCTGCGCTTCCAGCCTTGCCTTGAGCTGCAGGAATTGCTCGAATAAGGCACTGGGGCCGGCTCGGGACAGGCTTTCAACGATCAGTTGCAGGTCGCCGCGTGGCTGATAGACGTCCAGACGGCCCAGCACTTCCACGATTTCCCCGTCGCACGGCACGAATTCCATCAGTCCGGCCGCGCGACGGAACATGGCGCAGCGAATCTGGCCCTGCGGGTCCTTCAGGGCAAAGTAACAATGTCCGCTGGATGCGCGCGAGAAACCCGAAATCTCCCCTCGCACGGCGACAGGATTGAACCGGGCTTCCAGAGCATCAGCAATAGCGCGGCATAGCGCGCCGACTTGCCAGATTCGCGGCGCCAATACTGGGTTCGGCACCTCAGGCATCAGCAGAATTGCGCCTTCCGGGCGCATATGAGGCCAAATTAGTCCACAGCGCCGCTGTGTTGGACCGAACGCCGCCACATTCCTCGCCAAAGCTTGATTTTGTGGAGCAAGGCTTTGATTTCATTGAATTTTTTCCTGCTCAAATTGTCATCGATGTGTCACGATGAAGGATCGGCGCGGCTTCGCAGGGACCAGGGGGCCACTTCTGCACAAAGTTATCCACAACTTCTGTGAGTCTTCTCCTACAAGCTACCGCCGTTTTCCTACAAGCACAGGAGTGCACGATAATCGGCCGCTACTCGAGCATTCGCATTTGCGCGGAGACCTTCCCTTGTTTTCGATCATACAAGCCGCAGGCTGGCCGATCTGGCCGTTGGTAGCCTGCTCCATTCTTGCGCTCGCCCTGGTGATCGAGCGCTTCATCAGCCTGAAAACCGCCAAGGTCGCGCCGCCCAAGCTGCTCGACGAAGCACTGGCAGTGTCGCGCGCCAGCGTGCCCAGCGCCGATGTGGTCAAGCAGCTTGAGCAGAACTCTGCCCTGGGCGAGGTACTGGCCAGCGGGTTTCGGGCACTCAACTCCGATCCGCGCTGCAGCGAAGTCGACCTGCGAGCCACCATGGAACACACCGGCCGCGAGGTAGCGCACCGCCTGGAGCGCTACCTGAGTTCGCTGGCGACGATCGCGTCGGCGGCTCCGCTGCTGGGCCTGCTGGGCACAGTGATCGGCATGATCGAAATCTTCGGCTCGCAATCGGCCGCGGGCGGCGCCACGGGGGGCAATCCGGCGCAATTGGCGCACGGCATTTCCGTGGCGCTGTACAACACCGCCTTCGGCCTGATCGTGGCCATTCCGTCGCTGATTTTCTGGCGCTATTTCCGGGTGCGGGTCGATGAATACCTGCTGACGCTCGAGCTGTCGGCCGAGCGTTTCGCGCGCCACCTCAATGCGCTGCGTGTGCGATGAATTTCCGCCCCCGCCGCAAGGAAGAGCCGGAGATCAACCTGATCCCGTTCATCGACG